>NZ_JAVRBM010000026.1:0-99957 GCF_034531255.1 Nostoc sp. ChiQUE01b
TTGTCGCCCTTGTCTACCTGCCCGTGCTTTGTGCCAGTTGCGTAAGTCCTGTTAATAATATTCTGTGTTAATTAGCTTTCTATTTATTCTTAAATTGTCTAATATTGTACAGACTCAGCTTGCTACATTTTTTGAGTAAAGTTATCCATTTGCGGCTCTTTTCCTTGACTCAGCTAAGGCTGGTTATCACTAACCAGTAATTTTATTTTTAAACTGATATATTTTATGATTCCTAGCTGCTCGTTATGAAATATTTACGAGCGGTTGACAGCGATTATATTTAGATACGCTAAAGTTGTAGTTTTTGCAAACCAATCAAGACAAGTCTAATAAGTATTATTATCTAATCGAACTTATTGGGAAATAGGTTCAATCTTACTCCTGTGAACGGTTTTATTCTCTATCAACTAATATTTTTACAAGTTGTTTTACATTTCATTTAATGGTATTGTTTTCTAGTTACTCGACAATAATA
The DNA here is from genome assembly GCF_034531255.1 of Nostoc sp. ChiQUE01b. Lineage (NCBI taxonomy): Bacteria > Bacillati > Cyanobacteriota > Cyanophyceae > Nostocales > Nostocaceae > Nostoc > Nostoc sp. ChiQUE01b. The sequence continues at coordinate 476 of NZ_JAVRBM010000026.1, forward strand.
AAGGTTTTAAAATGATATCGGGTGAGGGGTAACACCCCTCAAAAATTACAAACGAGGACAAAACTGAAAGCTGCACAATACACAAGTAAGTATCGGAATATATTAAGTAAATTTGACCTATAAATATACTAGATTAGTAGATGACATTAACAACAAAAAATAGTATAAATACGAATGGTGTTGTTAACGCTCAAAGATAAATATATTTTCTCTATTAGTCTAAAAAAATATGCAAACTTCCCGGAAATTGCCTAATTCAACAGTAGTAAGAAATATAAGCATGTGAACCAAGAAAATTTATTTACTTATGGTTTTTTATCCCTTGGAAACATTAAACACCGCTCCATTGGTGATAATTTGCCATAAGCAATTCAAGATTTGCAAAAAGGCTAGTGCAGTCTATACATCTCAATTCAAACACCAACAATCGCAGAGAAGAAAATAGTTTACTTCACCCAAAATAACTAAACACTATGATGAATCAAGACATTGCTGGTATTAGTAGTAACTTAGATAAGATAGTGAAAGCTCAACAATTTGACAAAGTAGTTGAAGCAATTCTTGCTGGAAAGTATTCTTGGGCATGTGTTTTAATGCTGCGATTTGGTGGTTATAATCCTCTCCATTACATTCCATATCGCACCTACAATCGATTGCTCAAAGAGAACTCTCAAGCAGATAGGACAAAACAACAGCAAAGTGAAAATCTAAAAATGCTGAAACATACTCATGATTCCCGATCTGATAATAATCTGTCATCAAGCTGCTTAAGCAAAATTAAAGACCTGGCTTATCTAGAAGTAGTTAGAAAGCAAAAAGCATAAATCCTTGGTGGGAGTTTATACCAGAGATTGACACAGCAAATGAACGAATATCAATCAAGCAAATCGCCATTAAAACCAGAAAACGTTCAAGACGTTTCCTTGAAATCTTGTGGATTCAATTAAAAAGTATTTGGAATCAATAGATTCTGCTCTAAAGTTGATTGATTATCTGAAAGCCTGCGATGCTAATTGAAAATTTATAGCATGGCAGATTTTCTATAACAGTGATTAATTTGATAGTATTTTGTAAAAATCTGCCAAAATGGCAAATATATACTAATGATATTGGTAAACTAATAACAACTACAATTTAAACTAAAATAGAGGTGATTTGGCAAGCAAGTTAATTTAAAAAATAAAATCAACGATTAGTTCTGACTATGAAATAAATCAAACTGATTACAAAAGTAGTCAGCATTTCATGGAGTAAATCACTCCTAGACCAAGGTCAATAATCCAACTATTGCTACTGGTGGTTCTTCTTCTGAGGAAGTCTGAGCAAAGAGAATTTGGGGAGGTGGATTCCCCCAAGCCAAATTTTACACAGCTTTCACTGACTGCAGACAGTGCGAGTAATGCTGATAAAACTTTCTATCCTGTGGTTGGTGTTGCTTTAGTTAAATATTGCAAACGCTTAACATCAATTCCAGGAACAGAAATAGAAAAGTTACGGTGAAATTGTTGTCCTTGGCTGGTAGAACTAGTAGCTCATACGCTTCTCTTTCGACTATTGTAATCCTAGTCCTCCTAACCTGGATTATCTTTAGTTTCTAAACTTTCAATTTACATAGCAACTACTGGAAGTTCAAAACTTGAATAGCTTCCAGTTTTTTATCTGTATTAGGACTTACGCAAAAAAGCTCTCTAACTCTTATTCCTCTGTGTCGCGCCAGTTGCTTCTTCCTTCTCTACGAGACGCTCCGCGTTCGCAAGTGCGTCTCGTAGAGAAGGCGCTAGCCTCTCCCAAAGGGAGCTATCCATTAGTCACATCTTTCTTTACAATCTTGAAACGCTTGTTTTGTAGGCATCTTAAACACGCTCGGTGTGAGGCATACTTGACAAGTTACCTCTTAATATTCTTGCTAAAAGTAGGTTTTTATTGAGAATTAACGACGAACGAATCAGGGTTATAAAAAACGTGAGTGAATACTCTCGCAAATGTTAAGAAAGATCCGGGTAATGGATAGCTTTGGGAGAAGGGGAGACGCGCAAGGGACAAGTCTCTTAACCGCAAGGGCACACTGGCTTCTCTGCATTTTCTGTGGTTTGATTTTGCGTGACCTGTGCGTAAGTCCTATGTATATAAAAATAAGATAGGTAAATTGCCTACCTTATTTTTTGGGGAGAATAGATATCTAATGGAATTAATCTAAAACCCTTGTAGAGACGTAGCGGTGCTACGTTTCTACATTCTTTTTCACCTACTTCCATGTTTAATGATTGGTTAATTCAAAAATGAATTAAACCTTAGCTAATTCTGGAGTAGGACTCTTGCTGTTGCGAATTGCTGTAATAGCCTCAGCATAATCTTTAGCCTTAAACACAGCTGAACCGGCGACGACCGCATTGGCTCCCGCTTCTAAAACTTGCCAGGTATTATTTGCCTTCAGTCCCCCATCTACTTCAATCCAGGGGTCAAGACCACGCTCATCACACATTTGGCGTAGCTTGCGGATTTTGGGTAACACACCAGGGATAAAGCTTTGACCACCAAAACCAGGGTTGACGCTCATAATTAGTACTAAATCGCACAAATCTAAAACGTATTCAATTAGTTCTAGAGGGCTACCAGGATTAAGTACAACTCCAGCTTTCTTACCAAGCTCTTTAATTTGCCCCAAGGTGCGGTGCAGGTGTGGAGAAGCATTATGTTCGCAGTGTACGGTGATATGATCGGCACCCGCCTTAGCAAAATCCTCTACATACTTTTCTGGCTCCACAATCATCAAGTGGACATCAAGTGGCTTGGTCGTAATCGGACGAATCGCCTCCACAATCAGAGGGCCTATCGTAATATTAGGTACAAAACGACCATCCATTACATCAACATGAATCCAATCTGCTCCAGCCGCGTCTATGGCGCGAATTTCGTCACCCAAACGACTAAAATCGGCTGATAGGATAGATGGAGCAATTACAATGGGCTTTTGAGATAGGTTTTGGGTCATGGCTAGTGGGTTTTTAAGCGTCCTCGTCTGTACGCATTGTAACAAAACATTGAGCAAGACTCATAATTTTGATCCCGGTTTTTTGGGGACTGGGGATGGTGGGGCCCCCTCTGGGGATAAGGGGTAATGGGGACTAGGGGGATGAGGAGGATGAGGGGGATGAGGGAGAAATATTGAACAAGTTTCTTCCTTGTCCCTTCCCAATACTCCATCCCCCATGACTAATGACTAATGACCAATGACTAATAACTAATGACTAAAAAATTAACCTGGATATTTTGGGGATTAACTGCTTCTTGTCTGAGTGCGCCGGTAATTGCTTCAGCTTTAGAATCTGGACTAGGAACTAACGGTATTGATGCTCTGAAGCTACACAAACCTCCTTATAATTTAATCGGTCGTAAGATTGCGATTGGTCAAGTGGAAATTGGTCGGCCAGGAATGTTTGGGTGGGATAAGGCGGTGTCTAAAAATCGTGCTATATCTGTAGCTGCGGTTTTCTTACGCAATGGGCCAGCTAAGTCTAATACTGGTGTTGACCCCCACGCCTACAATGTCGCTGGTGTAATGGTGAGTCAAGACAAAGCCTTGCCAGGAGTTGCTCCAGGAGCGCGATTATATTCATCAGCTGTGGGTTCGACTAAAAACATGGGTCAGCCAGAAGAGTGCTTATCGGCACAGCACATAGCGCTCCAAAATGGTGGCGATGTCCGTGCGATTAACTTTAGCTTTGGCGAACCTCTGAGCCGCGATCCTCGTCCGGAAGCTGCTTTAGACGGTAATGCTTTACTAACTTTATGTGTTGACTGGTCTAGTCGCTTTCATGATGTTTTGTATGCGATCGCTGGCAACCAGGGTAAAGGCGGTATTCCTATTCCTACAGATAATTTTAACGGCATAAACGTGGCTTTTTCATCCCGCCGAGGGGGAGTTTTTAACAAAGTAGACGTGGCTAATCTGGCGGGTGTTAACCAAGGGGTGAATGGAAGACTAGCTGGAAAGGAATTTGACCTTGATGGGCGTCGCGCTATCAGTTTAGTTGCTCCTGGTAATAATATTCCTTTGCTCAATCCAGATGGCAAATTGAACAAGGTTACAGGTACAAGTTTTGCAGCACCTCAAGTTACAGCTACTGTTGCTCTGTTACAAGAACTTGCAGACCGACAGATGCGGACAAAACAACCCCACTGGAGCATTGATGCTCGGCGTCATCAAGTGATGAAAGCTGTATTGCTGAATTCAGCAGACAAACTTCTAGATAGCGGCGATGGCTTAAAGCTGGGAATGACCCGGACACTAATTGATAAACAAAATCAAAACTGGCTAGATTCTGATGCTTATAAAGATCCAAAGATTCCCTTGGATGCCCAAATGGGAGCGGGTCATTTGAATGTATTTCGCGCTTATCAGCAATTTAATGCTGGTCAATGGCAGGCATCAGCTGTGGTGCCGGCTATTGGTTGGGATTATCGCGCAGTCGATGTTGGAGCATTTGTTGACTATATATTAGCAAAACCGTTAAAGCAGGGAAGTTTTGTTGCTGTCACCCTGAGTTGGGATCGATTGGTAGAACTCAACGATAAAAATAAAAACCAGCAATATGACGTAGGCGAAAATTTTCGCGATCGCGGTTTGAATAATCTTGACCTCTACTTGGTAAAAGCTGATGCTCAAAATTCTGATGCTGGTGCTGTTTGCTCCTCAATCAGCCAAATCGATAGTGTAGAACATATTTTCTGCCCTGTTGCTGCTACTGGCAATTACAAAATCCGCGTCCAGTTTCGTCAAAAGCTCAATGAAGCGACTCAACCTTACAGTTTAGCTTGGTGGACTGTACCTATTAATTGAAATAGATTAGCACAAATATCTGTGTAAAATTACAGCGTTTTTCTCGTTCCTATACGGAGCATGGGAACGAGATTTCGTGCCTCAGAGAAACGTTATTCGATCTATAAAACTTAACAGAAGTGGTTATTTTATGATTACGTAGCTTACAATACGTTTATACGGAAAAATAAAAATTCTTAGAAATCAAAATTTTTTATAACTGGTCTCTATAGCCGTCTCAATAAGGAATTAGCAACTCCACAAGTTGTGTTTAATTCCTCTAAGCTACTAATTTGCTGTTACGAAAACTGTAACAGTCCTATTTTTCTATTGGAGTAAATGCAATAGTTAGTCATTGACACAGTATCTGCGTCAACTCTGAGAACAATTGGGAATCTTTGGCAAGTGAGGTAGCAGAATGAATCGCCATAAATTGAGTGATGCGAAAGAAAATTTCCTGCAAAGACGTTACGGTGTTAGCCTGGGCAGACGTTATGCGCTGGCTGCTGCAAGTGTTGTTCTATTCAGTGTATTAGGGTGTTCTCAAGTCGATAGTAATAAAAGTGCCCTTGCCCAATCTAGTTTACCTCAGCCAGAAACTCCATTGCAAAAAAAAACAGCCAAAACTGATACAAAAATCGTTGAGTCTAGCAATAAGTTTGGCTTTAAACTATTTTCAGAAGTTCTGAAAAACGATCAAGGTGAGAAGAATATTTTTATCTCACCTTCGAGTGTGGCGATCGCTCTTGCTATGACTTACAACGGTGCTAGCGGATCGACTCAACAAGCAATGGCAAAAACCCTGGAATTACAGGGGATGAATCTACCAGAAATCAACTCTTCTTATGCGGCGGTATTAAAACAACTTTTAGATAATTCGGATGCGAAAGTGCAATTGAAAATTGCTAACTCACTTTGGGCAAATCAAGATGTTAGCTTTGCACCAAAATTTCTCAATACAGTCCAGGAATTCTATCAAGCCAAAGTCAGCAATTTAAACTTTAAAGATGCCGCTGCACCTAGTATTATCAATAACTGGGTTAAAGAAAATACTAACGGCAAAATTACTAAAATAGTTGAAAACATTGAATCAGAGCAGGTGTTATTTCTGATTAATGCCATATATTTTAAAGGTAATTGGAGTAAAGAGTTTGACAAGAAACAAACTGCTTCATACCCTTTTTACATCACATCTGGCAGGCAAAAACAACAGCCAATGATGTCACAGGATGGTGATTATAGATACTATGAAAGCGAAAAATTTCAGGCAGTTAGTTTACCTTATGGGAAAGATGGTAAGATAAGTTTTTATATATTCCTACCCAAAAATAATTCTAACCTCAAAGAGTTTTATCAAAACTTGAATGTTGAGAACTGGAAAAAATGGATGACTCAGTTCAACAATCAAAAAGGGTTTATTCGCCTACCCCGCTTCAAAACAGATTACGATATTACACTCAATGATGCTTTAAAAACTTTAGGTATGGGAGAGGCTTTCAGCAACAAAGCCAATTTTTCTGGCATGGGTAAAAATTTTGCCATTAGCCAAGTTAAGCATAAAACTTTTGTTGAAGTAAATGAAGAAGGCACCGAAGCAGCTGCTGCTACTTCAGTGGGAATAGTAGCAACATCTTTGAGACAAGAACCAGAACCATTCCGAATGATTGTCAATCGTCCCTTCTTCTGTGCCATTAGAGATAATCATACGGGAAACGTTTTGTTTATGGGTTCAATTATCGAACCACAATGAGGGGGCAAGAGAGATTGAATACTTACCGAAGAAAGGCAGAGGGCAGAAGGTAAAAAATACAATTTTTACCCTCTGCCTTCATGGTTTCAAGCCCCTAAATTGATTTATGAAAAAAGCTAAAAAAATGTATTTCAGCGAGTAGGCGCAAAAAATACAGCGTCCTTTATATAGCAAAGTGCTAAGTGCTGAGTGCTGAGTGCTGAGTATAAACCCAGTGAAATCAAGGCTTTTAGCAATCAACATTGTCCTAACCTATGTGGCTACGGCTATAAATCCCCTAAATTTATTTATGGGGATTACCTCCAGCAAGAACTGCCTTCGTCCTCCTGCCTCCTTAATCAGATATTGCACTTGGAAAATGTGCGATCGCTAAATTCTGATTTACAGGATCAAAACTTTAGTAATTGACTAAAAAACCACAAGAAAGGCGAATTTTTGTGTATGCTCTGTGACTAAGTGCCTTAGCAAGACTTTTCAGGAGTAAACATGGAACGCATCATTTCTGCGTTGGGAATTTTAGTTTTTATCAGTATATCCTACGCCTTCTCTGTTAATCGTCGTGCGGTGCGTTGGCGAATAGTGGCGTGGGGTTTGGGATTGGAATTTGTGTTTGCACTCACGATTCTTAAAACTCCTTGGGGTTTGACTGTGTTTAAATCTCTGGGAGATATTGTCAGTCAATTTTTAGCATTTTCTGATATTGGTGCTAAATTTGTCTTTGGAGAAAATTTTAAGGATCATTTCTTTGCTTTCCAAGTGCTGCCGACAATTATCTTTTTCTCTGCTTTCATCAGTGTCTTGTATTACTACGGCATTTTACAGCGAGTCGTAAACGTGATGGCGTGGGTAATGATGAAGACGATGAAAACATCAGGTTCTGAATCTTTATCCTGTGCAGGTAATATCTTTTTGGGGCCAACAGAATCGGCGCTGATGGTTAAACCTTATATAGCGAATATGACGCAATCGGAACTCCATGCCGTGATGACGGGTGGTTTTGCCACAATCGCCGGTGGAGTACTAGGAGCGTATCTTTCCTTTGGCATCCCAGCAGAACACCTAATTGCTGCTTTCTTTATGACTGCTCCCATATCCTTGGTGGTATCAAAATTACTTTACCCCGAAACAGAAGTATCAGAGACGGTTGGCAAAGCAAAAGCGGATATAGAAACCAATTATGTAAATGTAATTGATGCTGCTACTACCGGAGCAATTGACGGCGTGAAGCTAGCAGTTAATGTTGGGGTGATAATTATCGCTTTTTTAGGATTATTAGCTGCCCTGAATGCACTTTTGGGATGGTTAGGGACATTTGTAGGCTTACAGCAACTCTCATTGCAGTGGATTTTGTCTTTTCTGATGGCTCCCGTAGCATGGCTAATGGGCGTACCTTGGGCTGATTGTCGGCAAGTTGGGGCTTTATTGGGTACAAAAACAATTCTCAATGAGTTTATTGCTTTTTTGGATTTGAAGGCACTAATTGAAAATGGAAAAATCTCTCAGCGTGCAGTAATTATTACAACTTATGCATTATGTAATTTTGCAAATATCGGTTCAATTGGCATTACCATTGGCGGCATTGCGGGGATAGCACCTAATCGCCAGCATGATTTAGCTCGTATGGGTGTAAGGTCAATGATTGGCGGATTGTTAGCCGGTTTTATCACCGCTTGTATTGCTGGGGTGTTGATTTGAAAAACAATTTTCTAAATATAAATTTTATCAAATGAGCAAACCGACAGTTTGGCAATCCCCTACTCATCTGTAGAGTAGAACTGTTGGGCGTAAAAACGGGCATACCGTCCTTCCTGAGACAGAAGGGAGGTGTGGGTACCAGCTTCAACCACCTGTCCTTGTTCGATTACGAGAATACAGTCAGCCCGACGAACGCTGCTCAAGCGATGGGCGATAATAAACACAGTACGGTTTTGCATCACTCGCTCCAGTGCTTCTTGAACTAGTGCTTCTGATTCCGAATCTAGGGCAGAGGTGGCCTCATCCAGGATGAGAATTCGCGGATCGTTGGCAACTGCTCTAGCGATCGCTAATCTTTGGCGTTGTCCTCCCGATAGGTTAACTCCACGCTCTCCTACCCAGGTATGATAACCCTGAGAAAACTGGGTGATAAAAGAGTCAGCGTTGGCAATCTTTGCTGCTGACTGAATCGCTGTTAAATCTAATTTTTCCTGGCCGTAACCGATATTTTCGGCGATCGTTCCCGAAAAAAGCGTAACATCTTGGGGAACAATGCCAATTTGATGGCGCAGGCTGGTAAGTGTGACATCACGGATATCAATATCATCAACCAGAATTTGACCCATCTGAGGGTCATAAAAGCGAAGTAAAAGGTTAATTAACGTCGATTTGCCTGCTCCAGAAGAACCAACCAAGGCAATGACATCACCAGGAGAAGCGTCTAAGCAGAGATCCTTAAGAACTGGCTGATCGGGATTGTAAGCGAAATCAACATGACGATACTCTACCTTGCCCATAACTCGTGGCATTGCCTGAGCATTCGATTTTTCGCTGATACTAGGTTCCTTCGCCATCAGTTCAAAGATGCGTTCAACAGAAGCTTCGGTCTGTTTGTACTCGTTGTAATTGCTAATCATCATGTCGATTGGCTGAATCAGTATAGCCACAGCAGCTAAGAAACTGATAAACCCTTGAGCTGTCAGCTGATTCTGAGAAATCTGCCATCCTCCTAATAAAAACAGCAGTATAATACTAACTGCTTCCAAAAAACCGACAACGGGAAACTGAATGGATTTGAGTTGTAGAGCGCGATACTTAGCTTGGCGATTAATTTCTGCTTCTTGATTGAATCGCTTCACTTCATATTCTTGGGCTGCAAAAGCTTGAACAACGCGAATTCCGCTAAATACTTCAGTTAACATCGCCGACAAATTGGAAACCTGATTTTGGCTCTGGCGAGATAGCACGAGTAATCGCTGACCAAATTGCCCGATCAACCAAGCCATTAAAGGAGCCAAAATCAAACCTGCAAGGGTGAGTGGCCAATTCAGGTAGAGCATGTAAATGGGAATCGCAATTAACTGCAACAAATTGGAAAGAAACTGATGGGATAATTTCTCTACAATCTCGCCGACGCGATCGATATCTTCAGTCAGGCGATAAGTCAGGTCTCCCGTCTGTGTAGTTTCAAAATAATCTAATCCAAGTTTGTGCAGGTGAGCATAAACGCGCTTACGCAAGTTTAAAACCATGTTCAGGGCAGCAGCGATCATAAAGACATTCTGCCCGTATTGACAAAGCCCTCGAACCAAAAATACTAAAGTGGCTAGTCCGAGCCAGTAGGCAATCTGGTTAACATTTCCCTGACTAAGATAAAAAGAGACCTGACCTGCTAAATAGGGCACTGCTAGGGTGAATAACACAAATCCTAAGATACAAGCCAATCCCCGAATTAACAGCGGCCATTGGGGCCACAGATAAGGTAACAGTTGCCAGTAACTAGAGCGGACTTTCATAGGTAAGTAAGAATTCAGGAGTTAGGAGTTAGGAGTAGAGACGCGATTAATCGCGTCTGTACAGGAGTTAGAATTGAGGTGCATTACGGCGTTAGCCTACCACACCATGTTACCCAACCGTGCTGACTCCTGAATTCTGACGCAATTTCTACTCAGTTTCTCCTAGAGAGTTTAGTAGAAAGCGGGCAATTCTCTCAGATGCGCCAGGTGGGCCAAATCGCTGAGGGCCATTTTCTTTGCACTTAGCGAGGTAGTCTGAATCTTCTAAAGTTTCCACTACTCGTTTAGCTGCTTGCTTGAGAATCTCAGGGGTTGCTGGCTTAGTGCCGATGGTTTGGGCAGAAATGCCCAACAGCCGCGTTTGCGCTTCTGCAAATTGATAGGTAAATTGAGGGCCCTCTCCGGGAATCTGGATGATCGGTTTGCCGATCGCTACAGCTTGCTCCACTGCCAACCCTGCCATACCAATCACGAGAGTAGAGTAACATAGGATATCACTGAAGGCATCTGAATAACATCTCACTTCCACAATCGGTGATTCCTCAGCAGAATTTCCTGGAGGAGAATAAGTGAGTATGCCTTGAGTCAGCTGCCAACCTTGACTTTTGGCAATGTCGTCTAGTTGCTCCATCAAATCCGGTATCAAGGCTGCACGAAATTGTAATCCTGACTCAGGCATCACCTTGGCGATTTCTACCACTAGTTGCAACTGCAAACAAAAATTTCGCGCGGCTTCAGGCATCCGTGACCCTGGTAGGAGAGCGATCGCTCTTTCGTCCGGTTTCAGGTGCAAGTCTTTGCCAGTAGGGACGAGCCTATCTAAAGCCGGAATGCCAGCCAACTGAGCTTTAGTTAAACCTTGCCGTTCGAGGTCATAAGCCGTATGGGAATCCTTGGTGAAAACTGCCAGACATCGAGAAGAATTAAGGTCGTGCCACAGAAGCGGATTGAGACGCAATCGCCCTTCATAAAGGGCAGAAAGACAAGAGATAAACGAAACGAAGGGACGCTTTGTTAAGTAAGCAAATGTCTGGGAGACAAAATCCCCAGTAGACATAATTAAATCGCAGTTAGGAGCATACTGCAACACTGCTTGTAATTGTTGCCACGTTAACCCAATCAATCCTGATTGAAAATCTTTGAGCAAATAGAGGCGCTTCATGTAGAAGAATCCCCCGGAGGGCATTGTTTGTGTGGGCCCAATAATGGGAATGTCTAAACTACGGTAAGCTTTTCCTTCTCCCACAATCGGCATTGCCGCCATCTCAAGAGAAGGACACAATTGGCGCAGAGTCTGAATAACATAAGAGGTGTGGTTGTCCTCTCCGTGGCCGTTACTGATAAACAAGATTCGCTTAGAAGGCATCTTGGGGTTTGGATAGGTCTAAAATGCTTGCTTGGTGAGATTTTTAACAAAGTTTGGGGGTTTAAGTCCCCTGTCTCTATAGACAGCAGGTTTTGTCTCGGGGTTAAATCCCTGTTACAAAACGTAATTGCGTTAGCGCAGCGTTAGCGAGTCTGCGAGCGTCATTGCGAATTGCGAATTGGTTTAACCTACATTGGGTGAGTAGGCTAAGAGATTGATAGTATTTTTACTCTTGGAGTTTGTAATTTTATAGACAAATCTACAAAGTTACTTTTTCAGGTGCAAACCGGAATGGAATTACTGCTAATCCCTGTTTTTGCAAACGCTAATCTATCAGAGAATACAGTATTAGGAGTACAAGCGCTATGGGTAAGCTGTTGTGTTTTTAATGGATTCGGCAGTCACTGAAACAGTGCTGAGTGCCCAGTTATGAGTGCCCAGTTATAAAGTAATAATCGCACTCAGCACAGAAGGGTCTGAAGCCCCTGCTTAAAAGCCAAGGAAGAAGAAATAAATATTTATTTCGAGCGGAAAGTGCCACAAGAAATAACTTGTGTTGAGCGGAGTCGAAACATGCGTCCTTACTTCAATCCCCCCGTTTCGCTCATCAAAGGTTACTCTAAGCCGAGGCACTCAGCACTCCTGAATGTCTGCCAAATTAACTCTCTGGGGATTCATCCTAGACAAGTTTTTTAATATTCCAAATGGCTCAAGTAGGAGTAAACTACGACATAGTTTACTTAGTAATACTGAGCAATGTATAGAAAGACTAAAAGATTTACTGCTATTTTTCTATTCGTGTTTTCTCTGGTTGTTTCTATCAACTTTTCTGCGATCGCTCAAGATAGTTCAGGTATCCCTTCTGTAAATTTTGCATCGTCTCGCGCTTGTTATGTTCCTGCAAATCTCAGAACTGAACGAGTCATTGCTGATAACGATCGCAGCCAGGTTAAAATGGGCGATCGCATCAGGGTAAAAGTTAAAGGATTGTCAGCAGCAGCCACAAGTACAACGCCTAAAGGCAATTCATTCGATCCTCGCCAATTAGTGTTGTACCTGAATGGCTATCAGCTAGATAATGTCCACGGAGAACCAGTCAGCGTCATGGAGGAGGGTGAAGATCAAAAGAAAACTCTTAATAATGATTGGTTAGCTTTTCAGCTTGAACGTACTGATGCATCTGAAACTGCATGGAATTCGCTACTTGGTGGTAGGCCCAAATATAGTATTGATACGATAGTTGGGGTAGGCTGTCCCGGTAAAGTTGCGATTCTGGTGAGCGATCCTCTCTCGCCTCCTCAATTAAAAATAGTTCTGTTATCATGGCGATTTTGGCTGTGTCTGCTTCTAGTTATAGCTATTATCTTGATATTTATCAGATATGGTCGAGACAGTCTACGTAGCCCTGGAATAGAAGGAATTTACTCTAAAAAAGAAGTCATCAATGGTCAGGAAATGTTGATTAGAAAAGAGTTTCTACCTCAAAAAGAAGCTCGTTCGGGAATTGCTAAGTTTTTTCTTGGTTCAAATGAAGAGTATAGAAATCCCTTCAGCTTATCAATATCTCAACTTGCTTTCTGGACATTTCTCATTTTTTCTGCTTACCTGATTATCTACGGCGTAACAGGAGATTACACTAATATTTTAACTGCACAATCACTAGTTTTATTAGGAATTAACTCTGTAACTGCATTTGGTACTTCATTAATTGATGGGCAGGGTAATGAGAAAAATAGAAAAGGTAGTCAAAGCGTTTCGGAAGGGTTTTTCACCGATATATTATCAGATATTAATGGAGTCAATTTTCATCGCTTCCAAACATTTATTTGGACAGTTGCCATCGGATTATTTTTTGTTTGGGAGGTGATTAAAAATCTAGCAATGCCAGAATTTGATGATACACTTCTGGCGCTACAAGGAATCAGTGCCGCAACATATCTTGGACTGAGAGGGCAAGAGCAGCATGGTATGACAAAAGATCCAGAACCTGCATCTCAAGAAGCAAATTTATCTGAACAATTGCCTACACCAGAAGACGATCGCACTCCAACTAATACTTTGTCAAGCTAGTGCAAGAAGGTTTGTGGTCAGGACTTTAGTGCTTAAAAATAAGGACTAAAGTCCTGACTACGAACTTATTAGTATGGGCAATAATTTAAAATATTAAAATTAGCTAGATTTGCAATCATACTTTGTATGGTAGTTCTGCACACACTTTCAGATTTCATCGACTGTGATTTTGCGCTCGGCGACTCATCTTCTAGTTATTGGTATGAAGGGCGTTGTCCGCAAAGTGGCGATCGCCTAAAATTACCCCGCACTTCAATGTCCGAAGCGATCGCCCACGGACTAATGCAATATCTTGCTAAGAATAACTGTTATTCTCGTGAAGGGAAGATGTATGGAATCCTATTGGTTGAACTGCCTAATGGCGAACAACGGGTACTAAAAGCCTTTTCCGGTCTTTTGAATGGTTGCAGTGTGGTTGAGGGCTGGGTGCCGCCAATTCCCGGACGAGACGAAGTTGCTTTCGAGGAAGCCCGGACTTTGGCACAGTTGGACGCGATTAAGCAAGAAATTATTACTTTGAAGCAACTCACCGAACGCCAGCAGTATGAAATCCTGTTTAATGACTTTGAGCAGCAGTTACAAGCAATGAGCGATCGCCATCGCTATTGCAAACATCAACGACAGGAAAAACGTCAGCAACTCTGCAATACACTCTCTCCCGAAACACTCACGATTGCCCTTAAACAACTTGACGAAGAGAGTCGTCAGCAGGGAATTGAGCGACGACAACTTAAACGCCAGCAAAATGCCGTATTACAGCCACTACAACAAGCAATTACAGCGACGGATGCGCGAATTAGCGAACTGAAAAAACAGCGTAAAGCACTTTCTTGTCAATTACAAGCTCAAATGCACGCTAGCTACAGCCTGACTAATTTTTCCGGGCGATCGCAATCATTGCAAGAATTGATGCCAAGAGGTTCGCCAACTGGTACAGGAGACTGTTGTGCCCCAAAGCTGCTTCATTATGCCGCAACACATAATCTTAAACCCCTAGCAATGGCAGAATTTTGGTGGGGTGCGTCTTCCGTAAATCAGGATAAAATTCCGGGAAAGTTTTATGGAGCGTGTGTCGAGCGATGTCAGCCATTGATGGGGTTTTTGCTCTCAGGCTTGAAACCTCCCTTGCCAGCTAGGGAAAAGGCAGTAAGAAGCCCCTCCTGCCCTGATAGGGGAAGGGTTTGGGGGGAGGTCACTTTACCGATTATTTATGAAGATGAATGGCTGATTGCTGTAAACAAACCTGCTGGATTACTTTCGGTACCTGGTCGTTATCGCGATCGCCAAGATAGTGTCTTGAGTCGCTTATGTCATTTGTTACCTGATGGCATGGCGCTTATATCTGTGCATCGCTTAGATCGAGAAACTTCTGGGATTTTGTTGTTGGCACGCGATCGCCAAACCCATCGGCAACTCAGCCAGCAGTTTCAGCAACGCCAGGTTCACAAGGTTTATGAAGCCATACTTTCCGGTGCTGTAATAGTTGAGCAAGGTAAAATTGACTTGCCACTATGGGGAGATCCTGAAAATCGCCCTGAGCAAAAAGTTGATTGGCAGTACGGTAAACCTAGCTTGACACACTTCCAGGTAATGGCCAGAGAAGGAAACTACACTCGCGTAGAATTTACGCCACTAACAGGACGCACTCATCAGTTAAGGGTTCATGCAGCTGATGCGCGAGGACTTGGGATAACTATTTTAGGCGATCGCCTTTATGGATGCTGTGCAGTTACTAGTCGGTTACATCTGCACGCCAGAGAACTTCGCTTCGAGCATCCGCAGTTGAAAAAAACCCTGCATTTACAAGCAATTACGCCCTTTTGACGAGTCATATTATAAAAAACCTCAAAGAGCTAAAGCTACGCTTTGTCTCTCCTAACAGCTAGCCTATTGCTTTTTAAATTTGTATGTGATAATTTTTGCTTGTAGTTAATTCAACGGTTATCCGACCGAATTACAGTACTTATAAAAATTAATATAACAGCTAAGAGGCTTCCCAATAAAAATATTCAATTACAAATGATTGTGAGACACCCCACAAAATTGGATAATTTATTCCTTGGAAATCCTTAAATCAGAGGTAAAGACAAGAGTGCTGGAGTTGACCTCTAGACTCTCATTCTTGTCTTTTCTTTAATCAAAGGAGTAATAAAGGAGCAGAGGAGAATAATTTTCTCGTTCCATAGCTGAGTAAGGGGATTCTCCTAGTCCCCAGTCTGGCGATCGCAAATCTAAAATTCAAAATTACATGACTAAAGTATTCATTCTCGATGCCAACCAACAACCGTTATATCCAGTACGCATCAGCCATGCTAGGCTACTATTGTCACAAGGTAAAGCTACTGTATTCCAGCGATATCCTTTTACTATTATTCTGAAGGAGTCCCTTTCTCATCTAAAACTTGAGCAACTTGGCTTTAAGATTCATCCTGGTATTAAAATAAATCGTAATTGAATTCTTAACTATGAATTACGACTTAGCAATTAGTTAATCTTAGTCGCCTCCTAAACAGAGGAATATAGATGACGAACCACACTATTTTAGAACCGTTACCAGAAGACCAATGGTTTATTGAGAGCCAGGAACTACGATCCTTTGTAGCAACAGTACGGGAAATTAGCGCTAGCACTGTTAGCGATCGCACACAAACTCTCGCTAAACTAGAACCCTATTTTCAAGAACTTCTTGCTCAACCACAATGGCTACCCCAAAAGTTTGCCCAAGTCAATCCCGAAAGCCGGATGGGTGGCGGTATTGGCCAGTGGCTGCTTTATCGCGCTAAAGACCGTTCTTTATCAGTATTCAGTTTGGTGATTCCCCCAAGCTCAACGACTCCCGTCCACGACCATTTAGCTTGGGGATTGATTGGTTTATACAAGGGTAATCAAGAAGAAACAGTCTATCGCCGTGTAGATAACGGTGATGCCGAAGGACACGCACAATTACAAGTAACTGAAGTGCGATCGCTTCAACCAGGGGATATCTACCGCCTCTTACCCCCAGATGGTGATATCCACGCTGTCAAAACCACATCCCAGAGCGCATCTGTATCCATCCATGTCTTGGGTAATGATACTGGTTGCGTTTTGCGTCACCAGTTCATCCCAGAATCTGACAGCGTCAAATCCTTTCGCTCTGGATATTCCAACGCTCCCTGTAAAGAAGAAGAAAAAGAATATGTCCAGTTACATTAGACCACAACCCCCAGCATTCGAGCGAGTTGAAGACGAACGCCTCCACCGCAAGCAACGTCTCGCCGCCGCCTTTCGCCTCTTTGGAAAGTTTGGGTTTAGCGAGGGAATCGCAGGCCATATTACGGCTCGCGATCCTGAGTTTACAGACCATTTTTGGGTTAATCCATTCGGGGCATACTTCGGTCATATCCGAGTTTCTGACCTGATTCTAGTTAACAAAGAAGGTGAGGTGGTTAAAGGCGGCGATGCTGAGGTAAATCAAGCTGCTTTCGCCATCCATTCTCAGATTCATGAAGCTCGACCTGATGTAATCGCCGCAGCTCACGCCCATTCACTTTATGGTAAAGCCTGGTCTAGTTTGGGGCGTTTCCTTGACCCCTTGACTCAAGATTCTTGTGCTTTTTACGAAGATCATGGATTATTTGATGACTATACAGGTGTCGTATTAGATACCTCTGAAGGTGAACGACTAGCTCAAGCTTTGAGCGGTAATAAAGCGATAATCCTGCGTAACCACGGTATTTTAACTGTGGGACATACAGTCGATGAAGCTGCCTTTTGGTACATTAGCTTAGAGCGATCGTGCCAAGCCCAACTGTTAGCAGAAGCTGCGGGTAGACCGACTACGATCAAACACGAAACAGCCCGTTTAACACAAACTCAAGTGGGGTCACATGTAAGTGGGTGGTTCAGTTTCCAGCCCCTTTACGACCGGATTGTGCGCGAAGAACCTGATTTGCTAAATTAGTGCTGTGTTTTTTGACACTGGAATAATAGGCGGGGAAGTTTCCAGTTAACCCACTTCCCGCTATTTTGATGTCAATTAAACCTAGATTTATTTATATACTACGGTAAACCTATAAGTTTATAGTGTTTATATAGTTCAGAGAAATCATTTTGATGATTAACCAAATCTTTGGCCGTTTCATTGCCAAGTGGATATCGTTGATAAAATTCAAGAATATCCCATTTAACAACCAACATAAATTATTCTTTTCTTCTCCTTTGCCAACAGTGGGGGCTTTTGTTACAGGTCTTTGTCTGAGCTTGCTATTTGCTGCTTGTTCATCGACACCGACTGTTAATGCCCCTAATCCCAGTGCCACATCTGTGGGCAATTCGGCTTCCAATAATAAAGCACCAGTAGTCAGATTTGGCTATCAAAAATCGACCATTTTGCTGAGAACTAAGGGTGTTTTAGAAAAGCGTTTAGCACCTGAAGGTATCACTGTACAGTGGACTGAATTTCAAGCGGGGCCACAACTACTAGAAGCGATGAATGTGGGTAGTATTGACATTGGGCCCGTAGGAGAATCACCGCCAATATTTGCCCAAGCAGCGGGAGCATCACTAACTTATGTTGTTGGTACTGCGGCTACTCCGGCTAGTTCAGCAATTCTTGTTCCTCAAAATTCGCAAATTCAAAAAGTTACTGACTTGAAGGGCAAAACAGTTGCCTTTCAAAAAGGGTCTAGTGCTCACTTATTGTTAGTTCAAGCTTTGGAAAAAGCCGGATTAAAATATACAGACATTGAACCTAAATATTTGGCTCCGGCTGATGCCCGCGCTGCATTTGTGAAAGGGAGTGTGGATGCTTGGGTAATTTGGGACCCCTTCTATGCAGCGGCTCAAGAGGCAACTAAAGCCAGAGTCCTAATTGATGGCACAGGAATTAATAAACAGGGAGGATATTATTTAATGACCCGCAAATTTGTCACTGAAAATCCCCAAACTGTCAAGGCAATACTGGAGGAAATTCAAAATTTAGAAGAATGGTCTAAACAGAATCGAGAAGAAGTAGCAAAAACTCTCGCACCTGTGTTAGGAATTGATTTAGAAACGATGAAAAAAGCAACTAACAGACGGACTTTTGGTCTTGTGCCAATTGACGACAATTTGATAAATCTACAGCAAGGTGTTGCAGATACATATTACAAATTGAAGTTAATTCCCAAAGAGGTAAATGTGAAGGATGCAGTGTTGACAAAAGAAGAATATGCTACTTTATCACCAAAAACTTAAACTAGTTGATATAGGAATCGTATTTGATTTCTGAAATTATCTACGTAGTTGGGGAGTAGGGAGTAGGGAGTAGGGAATAGAGAATCAGGCTTTTCGAGTTGTACGGAGTTTTTTCACGCAATCAAATCATAGTCCTATACCACCTCGTATATAACCAGCAGAGGAGGCAGGGGAGGAATTTTGTAAGTTGCTAAATCATGCCGCTTTCTCTGCAACGCCAAAAATTGCAACAATGTCAGAATACATCGGTCTACATCAATGTATCAGGCAATATTGTAATATGCAGACTATCACTAAAAAGTCAATAAAGAAATCCTGGGCTGGTGCCATCGCAGAACCAGCAAAAGAATTTCCCCTTACTCAACTGTCAATTATTTCTGGTAAAATCCCAGATGGCTTGCGTGGCACTCTTTACCGCAATGGCCCCGCACGGCTAGAACGCGGTGGCGATGTCTGCGACGGGCTACGCCAACGCGTGGGACACTGGTTTGATGGAGATGGGGCAATTCTTGGCGTCCATTTCACAGATGCAGGAGTTACCGGAGTCTATCGCTATGTGCAAACAGCAGAATATCAAGCTGAAACTCAAGCGGATAGGTTTCTTTATGGTGTCTATGGGATGCATCCGCCAGGTTCCATCTGGAAGCGCTGGGGCCAAAAGGTCAAAAATACAGCGAATACCTCAGTGCTGGCTTTACCTGATAAATTATTGGCTTTATGGGAAGCAACCAATCCCTACGCCCTTGATTTGCAAACTTTAGAAACGAAGGGATTGGATGATTTAGGTGCTTTGGATAACAGATTACCTTATTCTGCTCATTATAAGCGTGATTCACAAACAGGCGAGATTTTTAACTTTGGAATCAGTATCGGAAGTTCTATACAATTGAATCTTTACAAAAGCGATCGCACTGGCAAAATTATCCAAAAAACTGCTTTTAAGCTAAATCGCTACTCGATAATGCATGATTTTGTTTTAACTCAAAGGTATCTGGTGTTTTTCATGCCACCGATGCGGATGAAAATGCTGTCACTTTTGCTAGGTGTGACTACCTTTAGTGAATCTCTGTTGTGGGAACCTCAGTTAGGAACCCAGGTGTTAATCTTTGACCGGGAAAACTTATCCTTAGTGAGTCGTGGCGAAACCGATCCTTGGTTTAATTGGCATTTTGGCAATGGCTATGAAGATAAAGACGGTTCCGTGGTTTTGGACATGGTGCGATATGGAGATTTTCACCAAACTAATGAGTATCTTAGAGAATTCGCAAGTGGTGAGACGTACACAGTTCCTAGAGGAAAATTGTCGCAAGTGCGCCTCAATCCCCGAACTGGCAAAGTGACAGCAATAGAGGAAGTTGTCAACCGGATTTGTGAATTTCCTGTAGTGCAGCGATCGCAAGTTGGTCAACCTTGGCGCTATACTTATATATCATTAATGCCCCAAAGAGCGGATATAGGCAAAGAATGGTTCAGTGCGATCGCCCGCTTTGACTACAAAACTGAAACCCTCACTGAAGCAGACTTAGGAGAAAACCGCTATGCTTCAGAACCCATTCACGCGCAAGATGCCCAAAACCCTGAGCAAGGTTGGGTGCTAACTGTTGTATACGATGGTAATTGTCATAGTAGTGAAGTTTGGGTATTTGATAGCGATCGCCTGGATGAAGAACCCGTTTGCAAACTAGGATTACCTAGCGTCATTCCCCACAGTTTCCACGGCACTTGGAACCCAGCTTAACAATTTGGGGAATGAAGCAAGGGAGACAAGGGGACAAGTCTCTCCCTTGTCTCTTCTCCATGCCGAATGCCCAATTCACTCTAATTTTTGATAATTGCTAAGTGTAAAAACGTAGCATCCTACATATTGGTATCTAAAAATAAGTCCAAAATCATCAGGATAAACTCTATAGCATTACTATTTAGCGGAGTGATTGTCAGCTTTTGACTGTCATCATTGTTAGCTCAAGCACAACAAAAGGTTTCTGATGCCCACGCTTAACACCACCCTCACCTCATAAATTGTTAACACCTTTGCTCCCAGATATACCCAAGGTGCTACACTACATCCATGCTAGGGGTGCCTACATAACGAGGCTGAGATCACACCCTTAACACCTGAGTCTGGGTAATACCAGCGGAGGGAAGCTGTTTATTGAGGAATGACAATATGCGGACTGAATGGGTTGCTAAACGACGTGGGCAAGTTAATGTATCTCAAATGCACTACGCGCGCCAAGGTGTTATCACCGAAGAAATGCACTACGTCGCAAAACGGGAAAATCTCCCAGCCGATCTCATTCGTGAGGAAGTAGCGCGGGGACGAATGATTATCCCCGCTAATATTAATCACACTAACCTAGAGCCGATGGCTATTGGCATCGCCTCTAAATGTAAGGTAAATGCTAATATCGGCGCTTCTCCCAACTCTTCTAATCTTCAAGAAGAAGTGGATAAGCTGAATCTGTCAGTGAAGTATGGTGCTGATACCGTGATGGATTTATCTACAGGTGGCGGTAATTTGGATGAAATTCGTACCGCAATCATCAAGGCTTCACCTGTTCCCATTGGTACAGTGCCTGTTTACCAAGCTTTAGAAAGTGTCCACGGCACAATCGAGAATCTGACTGCTGATGATTTTCTCCATATCATTGAAAAGCACGCCCAGCAAGGAGTAGACTATCAAACTATCCATGCTGGAATTTTGATTGAGCATTTACCTTTGGTAAGAAGCCGCATCACTGGTATTGTCTCTCGTGGCGGCGGGATTTTGGCGCGGTGGATGCTACATCACCACAAACAAAATCCGCTTTATACCCACTTCCAAGATATTATTGAGATTTTCAAAAAGTATGATGTCTCCTTCAGTTTAGGAGATTCCCTGCGTCCGGGCTGCACCCATGATGCCTCAGATGAAGCACAATTAGCTGAATTGAAAACCCTCGGACAGCTAACTCGCAAAGCCTGGAAAGATGACGTACAGGTGATGGTGGAAGGGCCTGGACACGTGCCAATGGATCAAATTGAGTTCAACGTCCGCAAGCAGATGGAAGAGTGTTCGGAAGCACCTTTCTATGTTTTGGGGCCATTGGTGACAGACATAGCTCCTGGTTATGACCACATCACTTCAGCCATTGGAGCTGCGATGGCTGGATGGTACGGTACTGCAATGCTGTGTTATGTAACACCTAAAGAACATTTAGGTCTACCAAATGCTGAAGATGTGCGAAATGGGTTGATTGCCTATAAAATAGCAGCTCATGCGGCTGATATTGCTAGACATCGCCCTGGTGCAAGGGATAGAGATGATGAACTTTCCAAGGCGCGTTACAACTTCGATTGGAACCGTCAGTTTGAATTATCACTCGATCCAGAAAGAGCTAAGGAATATCACGATGAAACTCTACCAGCAGATATTTATAAAACTGCTGAGTTTTGTTCGATGTGTGGGCCTAAGTTCTGCCCAATGCAAACTAAGGTTGATGCTGATGCGCTGACAGAATTAGAGAAGTTCTTGGCGAAAGAGGCTGTGACTCAAAGCTAATTCCATTTTGAATTGGGAATTGCCTTCTCTGTCTGGGTTCTATTAATCTATCTGTTGTAATCATTTTTCAAATTGACATAACAGATTGTCTGCTTAATTACTTAATTAAACCCGAAGAACCCCACCCCCAACCCCCTCCCCGCAAGTAAGCTATCCATTACCCGGATCTTTCTTAACATTTGCGAGAGTATTCACTCACGTTTTTTATAACCCTGATTCGTTCGTCGTTAATTCTCAATAAAAACCTACTTTTAGCGAGAATATTAAGAGGTAACTTGTCAAGTATGCCTCACACCGAGCGTGTTTAAGATGCCTACAAAACAAGCGTTTCAAGATTGTAAAGAAAGATGTGACTAATGGATAGCCCGCAAGTGAGGAGGGGGCTATGATGTAACTTGTATGATGAGGAAAGGCTATATAAAAGATTGTCAGAGCAACTTTAATCCTTATTTTCTAAGCACTAAAGTGCTTACTACAAATGCTCAAAACTAGCTGTTTCTGTCAAAAGACAAGATCAGGCAGTGTAAAGCGATCGCTCTATCCCACGACAATTATCATTAACACAAACGTATTGGCTTAAAATCCAATTTCAATGGTCAAGCTGCGAATCTTTCCTGTATCTCCGTCAGCTTTATCTGCAACTTCCAAAATCCAGGTTCCTTGGGGACTTTTGCCTTTAAAGGCAGCAAGTTTAGGGGTGTTTACCTCGTCATAAATTGTTTTAATATTATCTGTAGCTCCACCCTGGCGATCGTGCAGAATTATGGGAAGTATGCCTATTTGCACTGGAGGAAGGAGAGTAACGACAAGATCCCCAATATAAGTATGCTCGATATCTACATTAACTTTGATGGATTTTAGAAGGGTGGTATTAGCGATCGCCAACGACAATGTTGATGTTTGCAAGTCGTTAATTGGGATATCTTGCACTGCCTGGAAAATACTAATGGGCGATGTTTGCGCGGGCTTGGCCAATTCTACAGCTTTGAGAGCATTGATTCGACCGTAACCGTACAAGGGGCTGCGACCATTGGCATCATATTTACCTCCGGCTGAATCAATGCGATCGCAGGAACGTTTTATAATGTCTCGCACTTCATCCCAACGCAGATTTGGGTTTCTGGCTAGAATCAAGGCTGCTACACCTGCTGCACCTGGACAAGCACTGGAAGTTCCGCCAAATTCGTTTGTATAGTTGCCTAAAGCTTCACCCAGATTTCGATTACCTGAATTATAACCAAGTAGACCAGAGCGATCGGTTGTCCAAATTCCAGTAGTTTGAGAACTGTCACCATTGTTGCTGGGGAAGGCACACCAAACCGCCTGACCAAAATCACTGTAAGCGCTTCTCGTGCCGTAGTCGTTACAAGCTGCCACTGCAATCACCTTTTGGTAGCTGGCATAGCCGTCATTATCGACGCTTTCGTTACCATTGCCAGCTGCAAATAAAATTACACACCCCTTGCCATTGCGTCCTTTATTGATTGCAAAGTCTATAGCAAGTCGTGTGGAATCAGGCAAAGGTACTTTTTGCTTGTGTGCAGGATCGTCTGGCTCAAACCAAGTACCGTCTGCTGGGCCCCAGCTACAAGAAATAACATCAGCACCATTTTGAGCCGCCCAAATAAAAGCATCTGCTTCATCCTGCGATCCCAGCGCTGAAGCTAAACGAATCGGCATGAGTTTTGCCCCAGGTGCTACACCAGATGCCCCAAAGCTGCCGTTTGCACAAGCTACTCCTGCACAAGATGTACCGTGGTTATTATCATTTCCCGGTCTAGGATTGTTCGTTTTACGTGTGACATCACGTGGGGCAACAATCTTGCCAGAGGAACGGAACTCTTCATGATCGAGATCCATACCATCGTCGATAATTGCAATAATCATCCCAGTGCCATTACTCAACTTCCAAGCGGCTTCAACGTTGGCATGGGCATTAATTGTCTTACCATTAATTGTTGTTTGCTTTAAGTGCCACTGCTGCGGGAAAACTTGACGTTGGCGTGACTCACGCGCTAGTTCAGGATGACACAGTTCAACTGATTCCTCATTTAGAAGTCTCTCGGCGATGTCAAAGACCGCTATACCAGTATTTGCAGGCGCACTGACAAAATAAGCATTTCGTGCGTATTCAAGTTGGCGTTTAATTGTTAAGCTGTAACGTCTTAAAACCTCTTGGCAGACACCTGACTCTTCTTCGCTATCAAATTTAACAAAAAGGTTTTCAGTATAAACTACAGGTTGTTGGGATACTGGATCGATTAAGACACGTCCAGCAAATTGGACTTCAGACTCATTGTTGAGAATTTCACGGGCGCGATCGCGCAGAGCGACACCCTGATTCGGAACTTTCGCTTGCAAAATTTCTACACCCGCTTGCCGAAACCGTGTTTTTAACTCAAATTGATTGAGGATGCTACGAGCTATGGGTGATACAGGTGCGACTTCAAAGGATCTTGCACCAACAAGAGTGCTACGGCTTTCGGTACGCACTACAACGTGTTCGTTACTGATAGCAAATTCATACTGTTGGCCATTCTGTCCACCATAGCGAACCTGAACCATTGTTTAATCTCCTAAATATTTTCAAAATTGGGAATTGGGCATTGAGGATGGGGCATGGGGAATTGCTTAAGTTGACACCAATGGTCATGAATTACCGCCATAATTGAAATGAGAATACTAACCAAAACTTTGAACAACATACATATCATTTCCTGTATCGCCGACTAAAAGCAAGCTACTGTCATCACTTTCTAAATTTTGACTGCCAGCAATGCCCTTTTGCAGGACTTTAATTATTCTTTGGGGAGTGAAAGATTCTAATTCCACAAACTTTCCAGATTTTAACCATGCTAATTCTTCAGCAGATAAACTTTGACGTACTTCTTCAGACAATTGTTTTGCTGCTTGCGCCGACTCTGGAGAGGATTGAATGAACATTCCGCGCTTCGTAGCGATAATTTGACGTGGTGTCAGTCCAATATCAATAATCACAATCTCGCTATTGAGAAACCAATTAGTATTGGTTCTCAAATTATGAACTAAACCAACTCCTCGTGGATTGCAATCATGAAGTGCATAAACTTTCAAATCGGGATTGCGGCGCAGCATTTGCATTGTGGTGTCAAAAATGCTTTGAGGATATCCAGTAATGCTGAGAATTGCACAGTTGTTTTCAAAGTGAAAATTATTAGCGATTAATAGTTGAGCAATACTAGCACTGTCACAAACGACTAATTTATCAAAACTGTAAGCAGTCACATCAGGATTAACCGTAGCTGGTGTATTTTCCTGCTTTGGTGAAGGAAGAATTTTGAGAATTGAACCATTGATTTGCTGCCAGCGGTCTAGCCAATCTTTAACCTGAGATTGTGAAAGTAAAAATTCTTGTGTTAAGAATCCAATTCGACCTAGTTGTCGAGTTCCTAAATATATGGGTAGCATTCCCATAATCACAACAATGACAAAGAGACTGAATGAGTTTGAGGCAAGACTTAGTAAAATTCCTGTTACAAGAATAATTAATCCTATGATTTGCAAATTTTTAGCATTTGCTTTGCGAATTGTATTGTTGAACTTACTTGAGCTACTGCGATTAAAAAATATCAAAATAAATACAAAGTTTACTATCAATGGGCCAATTATGAAAGCAAATGTAAATATATTAAAAAATACATATAAAAATAACCAGCTAAATCTTGAAAATGACTTTGACCTTAGACGATTATCTAGAAAATAAAGCAGTTGCTTGGGTGTAAAAAATAAAGTGTTATTTGCAGAAATATCAGCGATCGCCTTTGCAAAGAAAGGGTCAGTAATTTTAACATTACTCATACTAGTCGGTTCAAAAGCAAAGAGATGATTGCATTTTAGACACCGACCTTGATTAGCTGTCCGGTCTTTTAGTTTATTGTCAGTTCCGCAGTTAATACATTTCATAATGGTTGCCCAATGTTATTTTTTAATTGTTAGTTATCTAGCACCTGATTTGTTAATAAAACACTGTAGTCTTCCCGCCGACGAATCAAGCGATGTGCACCATTTTCTAGCAAGATTTCCGCAGGTTTGGGACGGTGTAAAAAGTGAGACGACATGGCATAACCATAAGCACCGACATCTAGAATGGCAACAATATCACCAATTTCTAAAACTGGGAGTTGACAATTTTTCCCTAAATAATCTCGTGAATAGGTGGTGTTCCCACAAATATCAGTTGTGAATAGGGAGACGCGATTAATCGCGTCTGTACAAGAGTGGGGAATTGAGAATTTATCTGCTTGCTTCCAAGTGAAAATTTCTCGGTAGCCGCCGTGTACTGAGGGTACTGAAAGATTAGCAACGGTGGTATCAACTCCGACAATCTGTTTTTCTCCTTGCCATTTTACCGAAACAACTTGAGCAAGCAAAGTTGCACATCCGGCGATCGCACTTCGTCCTGGTTCAATCACCAAATCAATTTTCCGTCCTAAACGAGTAATTCTCTCGGTTAACTCAGCCCCAAATATTTCCCAGTCAAAGGCTGTTTTGTTGTGGTGATAAGGATAGCCAAAACCACCACCAAAATCTAAATATTCCCAATCAGGTAACTTTTGTGCAAGAGCGATTACCCTATCAATCACCTGGGTAAAAGCGGCTGTGGCATTAGTTCCCGTCCCTCGATAGAAGTGTAAACCACTCAGCTTTAATCCCATCTCAGCAGTTAAAGCGATCGCATCATCAAATTCCTCTGGACGTACACCAATGCGGCTATCTCCAGTAATTTCCGGCAAATTGAGACGTAAACCTAGCCGAATCGATTTCTCTTTGTGTTTGGGCAAAATTGTACAGCATAATTGCAACTGAGCAAGGCTATCGAGATTAAGAGTTGTAACTCCCCAATTCATGACTTGTAGCATCTCAGCGCAATTCAAATTACTGCCGCTATAAACAATCTCACTAGGATCGAAACCAGCTTGCAATCCTAAATAAATATCTCCTGGCGTATTGGCGTGAAGTCCCCATCCAAAAGAGCGAAAAATTTTTAACAGCGCAATGTTGCCATTAGTAACACTGGCAAAGCGAAATTGCGTGCGGGGATAACTGACTGCTTTGGTAATTTGCTCAATAGTTTCCCGCAAGTGATCGCCATTATAAACATAAAGCGGAGAACCGTAGTTATTCAGTAACTCCTGAGCAAGTTCCCTGGAAAATGGAGGAGATGAGGAGATTAATTTTTCACTCCTAACTCCTAACTCCTCACTCCCAACTCCCCACTCCCCACTCCCCACTCCTAACTCCTCACTCCTAACTCCTAACTCCTCACTTTTATCTAACTTTGCCATCGTTTGTAATTTCTCCATAGCCAACGATGTAACCAAAAGGGATGATCCCAAGACTGTTTACTTATTTCTTCATTTAAAACGTGCGATCGCCAAAGTTGCCACATAATTAGTAACCAGAGTGTTTCACCAATTCGACGGCCTTGAATAGCTGCTCCCAGTTTGCCTTCAACGATTTGGGCCGCAATATGAGGATAAAAGTGATTGTTGGCGCGAAGTATTTCTGGATTAAGCCAAATGCCGAGTTGATGCCAAAAATCATTTAAACACCAAGAAGTCAAAGGAACCCCCATACCACGTTTTTGTCGCCAGACAATTTCGGGTGGAAGCCAATTTTCTACAGCCCGTTTGAGGATATATTTTTCACAAGCACCCTGTAAGCAGAGTTCTCCAGATAGGCGGAATGTCCACTCAGCTAGAGGTAAATCACAAAAAGGCGATCGCACCCACAACCCATGAGCAAACCCCAATGCAGTCGCACGGGGATGGATATTCTGCGCTCCTTTGAGCATCAAACTAGCACGGCGGAGGCGATGCAGCAAAGATGGACATTCATTGCGATCAAGAGCTGTTAACAACCAATCTTCAGGATGCAAATTTTGAATCTGTGCATAAACCTCTGGCTGATAAACTTGAGATTCGTATCCCCCAAGACGGTGGAAGGTGCGGAGATATTGCTGGATAAAAGTTTCCTGTCTGGCGGGATTTTCTGCTTGATAAACACCTGCGGCAATTAAAGGTTTGTTCGTCCAACCAGCAAACAATTGATCTCCACCTTCGCCGTTAAAAATTACCTGAGTTTCCTGACTCGCTCTCTGAGATAGAAGATACAACGGCACACACACGCCATCTCCAAAGGGCAAATCCAATGCTTGCACAGTCGGAATTAGCACATTCTCGATCAAACTTGGGGTTACTGCAACTTTAACAAGCGGAATTTTGAGAAACTGGGCGACTTGTTCAGAGTATGGATATTCTGGAATCCCTGCGTCACCAAAATCTAAAGTGTAGGCGCGGACTTTCACCCCTGCTTGCACCAGCAGCGCCGCCACCACTGAAGAATCGAGTCCGCCAGAGAGAAACACCCCAACAGGCTCATCTTTTAAATCGGCAATCTGTTTCTCAATGGAGTCTTTAAGGAGAGTTTGCAATTCAGTAATTGCTGTAGCTTCATCTGTTAACTGTTCTGACGCTTCCCGCCATGAGTGGATTTTTTTAGATTCAGGCGATCGCAGCTTACCTGATTGACAATCACTTTGCCAAACTAATTCAGTCCCCGCCATCACTGCAAACACTCCATTAATCGGAGTTAAGGGTGTGGGAACGTAAGAAAAACAGCTATAGCCATATAATCCAGGAATGCTAACTTCTGACTGTTGCAAAATCGGTAAAAGTAGTTGCAGTTGGGATGCAAACCAGACTACTTGTCTTTGCACAGTCCAATACAAAGGCATCTTTCCGAAAGGTTCTCTTCCCAAAATTAGGCAGTTGTTTTCTTGGAGACTTACCCAAGCATCGGGTGAACTAAATAATCCTGATGCAAAGATGGCAGCAATTTGATTTTGTTGCGACGGGGAATTGCCATCAAGTCCTATGTAAACAACATTCCAGATGGGAAGAGGATAATTTTCCTGTGCAGAAAACTTCAAAGCCTCTCCCTTTCTATCCACAACACTAGTTAATAGCGCTTCCAACTCCTGTTGAGCACCGTAACCCCAATAGCCAAGAAAGTGATGCGGGATACCCATCTGGACTATTTAACTTCAAAGGTTTCATCGCTAATTTGCCGACCTTTTAGGAACATCTGCACCTGCCAATTGCCAACAATTGCAGCCGGATTAATAGTGTAACGACACTGGGTATCCCAGACAGACGTATTAATCTCGCGGGTTTGATAGTTGTTTTGCTTGACAATTTGACCGCTTGGGTCAATCCAATTACAGGAGAGAGCCAGCTTTTGACCCAAAGGTACATCCTTTAGGGTGACACGATACAAGACTTCTGGATTGGTTTGGCGGGAAATTGTCTTTAAGTCGCCGCCATTATCTTGTGTCAAAGTGATACGGTCTTGTTGAGCAGAAACACGGGAAAGTGTAGAACTTTGCTGCTGCATGAAAAATATTGTAGATGCAATGACAACCACTACAATTGCCACCACTCCAGAAGTAATCCATCGATGCCGGCGTTGTTGTACTTCCAGTGCTTGGCGGCGATTTAACTGAATCAGCGCTTCATTTAGTAACTCTGGCGGTAAATTCAACTCCTGTAAAATTTCTCTAACCTGCTGTTGGTCTAGTTCCGCTTCTCGACGCAATTGCAGACCTTCTACTTCTGTAACTATTTGTGATAATTGCTCTTGAGTCAGTCGCTGCGTCATAGCTTAACTCCTGTTAAAAAAACTTGATAGCGATCGCTAAATCTCACTTTTGTAGGTACATCATAAGCTACAAAATAAAGTTGTTGCTTTTCGGATTCTTTGAGAGATACTTTTGTAAACACTTTCTTTTCTCTTATTTCCATGTCTCATATCATGTCCGTCGAATTGACCATAATAAAAACACCCCACCCCCAACCCCTAAGAGCTTGCGGCGAGGAGAGACAAAGCGTAGCATTGGCGGGGTGGGGTTCCGAGGGAATTAAGGGTAATTTAGCGGACATGATATCAGCATGAAAACTCCTAACTCCAAACTCCTAACTCCAAACTCCTAACTCCTAACTCCAAACTCCTAACTCCTAACTCCTAACTCCTAACTCCTAACTCCTAACTCAGCACTCAGCACTCAGCACTCAGCACTGATTATGACTCAAGAACAACAAACTACAATTGCAGGTATCTATGAAGTCTGCATCGGCATTCCAGAGCCAATTTCTGCAATTCAGTATTGGGAGCAATTTGGCTATCGCATTGGTGAAGTGGGTGAATTAACCGCAGATGTCGCCCATCAATTATATGGGGTGAATTCGTCTTTACGCTCAATTCGCCTCTACCACCAAAATACAGATCATGGTTTGATTCGGCTGATGGTTTGGCAAAATCCCACAAATGAAGGTTTGGGAACAGCCTCAATGAAAATTAAGGGAAATCGTTGGGCGACAAGCTTAACTGCGGATGTCTTGAGTATTTTAAATCATATAGAGGATGCAAAGGCAGCAGGTTTTTCTATTAGATACTCTTACCCTTATTGGGAAGTCATCTACAACAAAGAGAGGAAAAGCCGTCCTTTTATTGAGCCAGCAGTTGGTGTGCGAGAAATGCTGCTATTGCAACCCTTAGCTCGACAGGTTTTGTTTCAACGGTTTGGCTATACACTACCGCATTACGGACAAGTTAACCATAATGCGCCTCTTAAGACTAGTCAGTTTACTCATATAGGAATTATCGTTCAGGATGACAGCAAAGAAACCCTGAAGTTTTATGAAGAAGTTTTGGGTTTGCTGCGTGTGCGTGATGGTGTCGAAACTAGCTATGAATCTTCGCCAGCAGGTCGAGATATTTTTGACCTAAATCCTGGTGAAAAGTTTATTGTCACTACCTTTGACGATCCTCGTTCTTCTAACTCTGACCTAATGGCTACACGTAGCGGTAGACTTTATATCGTTCGATTTCCAGAATCTATTAATTTGGAATCACGCTTTGAAGCAGCCCAACCAGGTAGCTTGGGTATGTCTTTATATACCTATCGGGTTAAAAGAATACAGGAATATTGCGATCGCATCAAGGCAAGTACTACACAAAAAGTTACAGAAATTATTAGTAATGAATTTAGTGAGAGGAGTTTCTCTTTTATTGCACCAGATGGTTATTTCTGGACTTTGCTAGAAGGTAATTAACTAGACATCTGACGAAAAAGAAGACTTTTTGCAAAAGCCAAAAAACCGCCCAGAAATTGATTATCGGGCGGTTCAAGTATTTTTGCAATAGATTTAATAAAAATTACCAATACCTCCTTACAATTAGTTTAAATTTCTTTATCTCCGCCAATAGACAATTGTTTTTTGCTATGTTTCAACTCTTTCCAAAGTGACTTAATTTGCTGGTAAGCCTCTTCCTGAGACAATTTCCCCCCTGTTTCTAGGGAAGTGATGTAACTAATTTTTTGAGAGAATTCTTGGAGGTTGGCATTAAACACCAAATTCTCTGGCTGAAATTTACCATAATACCGGCTACGAGGGTAAAGAAAGCTGTTTTTGTCTTGCGAGTTAGGTTGTGTCATAAGTTTTATCTTGTAATTCTTTCTTAAATTTATAAACTATAATTTCTTTCTTTGTATATATACACAGAAGAAAATTCAAATTCCTGGAGAAAGAAGTTAATTTTTTAGTTCAATATTAGGATAAGGCAAAAGGAAAAGTAATTAACTGTGGAAAATACTGAAATAAGTACCTCCTCTACCAAAAGGAGTAAGTCAAATGGCATATTGCTTGCGGAAAACACTAAAAGGAGTAAATAGACCTCTTGCAAAAGTCCCCTAAACCCCACCCCCAGCCCCACCCCGCAGGCTCTTAGGGGAGAATTTGACGTAAGTCAAAGGCGGGGTGGGGTTCTTATTTTGGATTTATGCAAGAAGTATAGTGAAATAGCATTTTATAGCATTTTGCTGATTAAACTTGACTTGATCAAATGCGGCTCAAATAATATCATGCCCGCAAAATTAGTTATATTACCATAGCCTTTAGCTAAGGTTGATAGCGAAGGCTAAAGTAAAAGCCATCATCTTGAGCGTTATTACCACGATCGCTCAAATCGATAAATGGAAATCCATAATCGAGCCGCAAAAAGAGATTATCAATTCCCATTGCCTGATTCCATAATAATCCTAAGCCTGCGCCCACCAAAAAAGTTTGATTAGGTAGCGGATTGGGATTATCAGACTGATTCCAGACGGCTCCCATGTCTAAAAATGGCGCCAGTTGAATTGTCGATAATCCAGATTCATTACGCTGGACTGTAAACCGATCTTCGATCGCTAGCCGAAATCCATTATCCCCAGAACGGATATTTTGGCGATATCCCCTTACCGATTGTCCACCGCCAATCACAAATTGCTGGGAAGGTAAAAGGCTATCTGGTGTAAGCTGCAAGTCTGCTTGGATGAGCAATAGATGATCGTTGCTCAATTGCTGCACGCGCTGGATTTGACCTAGCCAACTGAAAAAACGACCATCTGGTATGGGGTCATTGTTGATCGTTGCATCTAATACGTCAATACCAAAATTAAATTGCGATCGCAAAAACCAAGCTCCTTGAGGTTCGCGCCTGATATAATCTTGACCAAATTTAATTACACTGGTGCGGCTAACGCCATTGGCATCAGGCCCAATGCCAAAGGGGGTTGCGAGGTTATCAAAAAGGAAGGTTTGACCATCTTGATAGGTAAATCCTAAAGATAGGGCAAATTCTTCTTTGGGCGATCGCATCAATGGTTGACGATAATTGATTTCATAAAGATCCTGGTTTGCCCGAATTTCTAACGCATCAAAGGGTGGCTCAGTAATTTCGTTGCGATTAAATGCGGCTCGAATCTGCACTTTGCCATTCATGGCGTTCACGGGAACCTGATAACTAAAATCAAAGACATCGGAACCGCCAGAGAGTGTATGGTAATAAGAGCCTGCTAACTCATCTCCGATACCGATTAAATTGCGATCGCGTAATTCAACACCCAATCTTTCCGCCCCAATACTGGGAGGCGAATAATTATCTACACCCAAGCTACCAATTAAAGTTTTTGCCTCTTCAACTCTGACAACGAGAACACTTTGACCAACTTTACCCGTTGGACGCAGACGCGCCTCCACATTTGTAAATAAGGGGTCGAGCCGCAATAATTTCAGTTGTTCTTCGAGTTTACCAGTATTGAGAGGAATACCAGCACCTAGTTGGATGCGACTACGAATATAAGATGGGTTTAATCGTCGCGTCCCTTCGATGTCAATCTCTGTCAAACGCCCTTCTAACACCCGAATTACCACAACACCATCTGCGGTACTAGATTGTTGAGTATCTGGAATTGCTCTGGAATTTATATAGCCTTTATTTAGGTAAAGCTGGGTAACGGCATCTGCGGCTTGTCTAATTTCTTCTAAAGTTAAGTCCCGTTCTTCAAACGGTTTCACTACTGGATTTAAGTCATTTTCATTAAAAACTGTGCTACCTACAACCTGAATTTTCCGAACTCGAATGCGTTGTGGTGTTTCTGGTTGTGGGTTAGTTGCGGGAGTAGATTCTGTTTCTTGTACTATTTTTAACTCTGACTGACTGCTATTTTGAATCGAGTCAGGTGTAAAAATATTTGCTGTAGCTCTAAGTCCATTTGCAGTTACTATCCAGACCGCAGGCAGAATTAACAAGCCGCACCGAAACCTAAAACTGTGCTTACTGCATTTAGTAGTTGCCAAACTCCGCCAAGTGTCTAACTGATGAGATAAATAGACGCTTCTTTGCTGAGTCGTTGTTCTAAGCTGAACACCAGTTTCTGTTTCTTTTCTCATTTATCCTCGGTGGAGTGCCTTATTTAACGACTGGGCTGATTTTGATTTTTGAGTATGCTATGGCTGTATGAATATTTCAATATCATATTTTTGATATTGAAATTTCAAAAGATTTGTAACTAAAACTATAATTAACAACGATTTTTTCTAAGTAATAGTCCTTAGCATTATATTGTGGTAACAGGTAGAAAACTTGGGAATACTTCGATGTCACCACTGATTTCCATTGTCATCGTCAATTACAATCGGGAGTCTTACCTTGAAGAAGCGATCGCTAGCGTCTTAGCGCAGACATGGCAAGACTTTGAGCTACTAATTTGGGATGATGGCTCTACAGATAAATCGGTAGCGATCGCCAACAACTATGCTCAACAAGATGGGCGAGTGCGGCTAGTCCAAGCACACCATCAAGGATATACGGCGGCACTTAAAGCAGCAATCAACCTAACTACTGGCACTTACATCGGTTTGGTAGACAGTGATGATATCCTAGCCCCCACAGCCCTTGCCCAAACTGCTACAGTCCTCAACAGCCATCCAGAAACGGGATTTGTTTATACCGACTATTTAAATATTGATCGAGACAGCAAAGTTATCGGCTACGGCGATCGCTGTGCCATTCCCTACTCCCAAGAAGGTCTTTTGGTAAACTTCATGACGTTTCACTTCCGCCTGATTCGGCGGTCAGTTTATGACCGGGTGGGAGGTGTTAACAAGTCGTTCCGCTGTGCCCAAGATTATGACCTATGTCTGCGACTTTCAGAAGTAGCTCAAGTGCGCCGCGTTCCAGAGCCACTTTACCTCTACCGGATTCATTCTCAAAGCATCTCTATTACTAGAAGAACAGAACAAATCCTCTGGTCTTGGCAGGCGATCGCTCAAGCACTTTGGCGACGCGGATTAGCAGACAAGTTACAAATCGATGTAGAATTGCCCGTAGGTCGCTTCATATTGCGGCGCAAAAAATCTTTATTGTCTAATATCGCCGCTTCAGTCCTAGTTATTGCGTCGCTGGTCAGTCCCAGATTAGTCCAAGCACAACAAATAGTTCCTGCTGCCGATGGGACAAACACAATTGTTACACCAAACGGCAATCGACTTGATATCAATGGCGGTACAACTTCTAAAGA
This sequence comes from Nostoc sp. ChiQUE01b, assembly GCF_034531255.1. Lineage (NCBI taxonomy): Bacteria > Bacillati > Cyanobacteriota > Cyanophyceae > Nostocales > Nostocaceae > Nostoc > Nostoc sp. ChiQUE01b. Next base: position 35,673 of record NZ_JAVRBM010000026.1, read on the forward strand.
TGGTGCAAACCTCTTTCACAGCTTTCAACAATTTGGGATTTCACCAGAACAAATTGCCAACTTTCAAGCTAATCCGGCGCTGCAAAATATTCTTGGTCGAATTACAGGCGGGAATGCCTCAGTTATCAATGGTTTAATTCAGGTGACAGGTGGTAATGCTAACCTCTTCTTGATGAATCCAGCCGGATTTGTTTTTGGAACAAACGCCAGTTTAAATGTGCCTGGTGCTTTTACGGTGACAACAGCTAACGGCATTGGTTTTGGCAGCAGTTGGTTCAACGCCATTGGTGTGAATGACTACAATGCTTTAGTGGGAAACCCCAACGGATTTGCCTTTAGTATGAACCAGGCGGGAGCGATCGCAAATGCTGGAAATTTGGCAGTCGGTGCTGGGCAGAATTTGAATTTATTGGGCGGTACGGTGGTTAACACCGGGCAACTTTCCGCACCGGGAGGGCAGATTTCTGTCACATCCGTACCAGGTCAAAATTGGGTACGTCTCAGTCAGCCAGGAAATCTGTTGAGTCTAGAAATTCAGCCCCTCGCCTCTAGTAGCAAGCAACCCAATAACTGGACAATTCCCATTGTATCTTTACCAGAATTGCTCACAGTTGGTAACACTGGGTTAACTACCAATCCTGATGGAACTGTAAAGTTGACAAACTCTAATGTCACAATTCCCACAACTCCAGGTACAACGATTGTTTCTGGGACAGTGAATGCAGCGAGTCAAACAGGCGGTACTGTAACTGCTTTGGGTAAAAAAGTCGCGGTGATTGATGCCAATATTAACGCCTCTGGAAATAATGGCGGCGGTACTGTGCTAATTGGTGGAGATTATCAAGGTAAGGGGACTTTACCCAATGCAGAGCAGACTTATGTTAATTCAAACTCCGTCATTAATGCTGATAGCAACTTGAATGGAAATGGTGGTCGGGTAATTGTTTGGGGTGACAAGACAACGAGATTTTTTGGCAATATTACTGCTCGTGGTGGACTGAACTCCGGTAACGGTGGTTTTGTAGAAGTGTCGGGTAAGGAGAATCTAATTTACCGTGGTAATACTAATCTGAGTGCCAATAATGGTATTGTTGGTAACTTGTTGCTAGACCCAACCAATATCAATATCGTAGATGGTACTAATGCACCTCAAGATACCTTTGTGCCTGAAATCTTTCAAGATGCTTCCCCAGCTATTTTCACAATTTCCAAAGACGCTTTAGAAAATAGTAATGCTGTTGTGACTTTGGCAGCGACTAATGATATTACGATCGCTAATGGCGTATCGTTGAATTTTGTTAATGATGGTGGCGGAGCGATCGCTTTTACCGCAGACGCAGATGGTAATGGTGTAGGCGCTTTTACAATGGGAACAGGCGACACCATCAGAACTAATGGCAGGGATATTACCATTTCAGGAGCCAGCCTGTCTTTAGGAGTTATTAACACTAGCAACTTCTTTATCGACGAGGGAGGTCAATTTATTACTAATGGCAATGGTGGTAATGCCACCTTGTCTGCAAGGAACAATATTACTGGTGGTGATATTATCGCTAGAGGACAAGGTTATAACACAATTCAAGGCGGCAATATTAGTGTTACCAGCACTAACGGTGCTGTCAGCCTGGGAAATCTTGATACTAGCGCCATTTCCACTGATACAAACAGCAATGCCACGGGTGGTTCAGTCCTAATCGATACATCTAGCAACACTACAAATACACCCAGTAACATCTCCCTAACTTCAATTAAAACTGAAGGGATTGTGTTAGCTGGCTCAGGATATGGCAGCAATGGTATAGGCACTGGAGGTCAAGTTACAATCAGCACCTCTGGCTCTGGTGCTGTCAGCTTAACGGGCAGTTTTATTAATAATGCGGTTAGAGATAGCAGCATTTCTACTATTGGTGTTAGTAGTGGTGATGACACTAATCCTATAAACGGTGCGATCGCAATTCAACATGGTGGAGGAATAACGAATACTCCTTTGACAGTGGGCGACTTTACTGTAAACGGGACAAAAGCTGCGATCGATGGTGGTAGTTCTATCATCCCCACGGGTAGAAGCTTTCCAGTAGTTGCCAAAGGTGACACACCACCAGTTACTCCAACAGGGATTACAATTACTTCTGTAAATACACCTCCCCAACTCACTGCCAATTCTCAGCTACCCGATACTCAAAGTAATCAGTCAGTGACTTTTACCTTTGCCAGTTTAGCAGCACAAGTTACCGATGCTGACACTGATATCACCTCCATTCGGATTGATCAAGTGAATGGAGGAACTCTAACTGTGAACGGTCTTCCCGTACAACCTGGCGTTACCACCTTATCTGGGACAGAAACTTTAGTTTACACTGCTCCAACAGATACTAATGGTTCACTGAATGCCTTTGTGATTAGTGCAAATGACGGGGTTGACTTTTCTCCACCTGTACAGATAGGAATTAACGTTAGACCAAACGACACGCCACCAAACGACACGCCACCAATTGACACGCCACCAATTGACAGGCCGCCAATTGACAGGCCAGATCCTCCCCCCTGCTCATTCCAGTGCAATCCACCAGGTAAACCAATTGACCCTGGCCCCAATAATCCTCAGATTGATAACCCCGTTCTGAATACCGATCCCATTCCCGAAGACAATTTCACAGATGATTTTGCCGACCATTTAGGCATATCTACTCCTAGAATCAAAACCCTAGATGATGCCAAAGAAATTGCTCGCAAAATTGAAGAAGCTACTGGTGTGAAACCTGCATTTATCTACATCAGTTTTGTCCCTGTGGAAATTCTACCAGAGGGAAATTTAGGCAAAGCTCAAAAACTGACAAAACAGTTAAATACTATAGGAGAAAAGGATAGTGACCAACTAGAAGTAGTAGTAGTAACCGGAAAAGGCGATCCTATCCGCAAGCGCATCCCAGACACAACTAAAGCCAAAGTTCTCCAAGTAGCTCAAGAATTTCGTGACCAAATAGTTAGTCCCCAAAACCGTCGTCGCACCGGTTATTTGCGTTCATCTCAACAACTTTATCGCTGGATTATTGCACCACTAGAGGCAGATTTACAGGCGAGAGGAATCAACAATCTGGTCTTTTTACCAGACACTGGGTTACGTTCAACCCCAATGGCAGCACTTCACGATGGTAAGGGGTTTTTAGTAGAAAAATACAGTATTGGCTTAATGCCTAGTCTTAGTTTGACTAATACCCTCTATAAAGACATTAAAAAATCTCAAATTTTAGCGCTGGGGGTTTCTCAGAGTACTCAGGGACAAGAGCCTTTACCAGCAGTCCCCCTTGAGTTATCAACACTAGTATCTAAACTTTGGCAGGGCAAATTATTATTAGACAAGCAAGCCACTTTAGAAAATCTCAAAACTACCCGCCGCCAACAACCTTTTGGGATTATTCACATGGCAACCCATGCCGATTTTGCTACCGGCGCTTTGACTAATTCCTATATTCAACTATGGGAAGACAAGTTACGCTTGAATCAATTACGACAGTTACGCTTGAATGAACCTGAAGTTGAAATGCTGGTGCTGAGTGCTTGTAGAACAGCTTTAGGAGATGAAGAATCCGAACTGGGATTTGCGGGTTTAGCAGTGCTGGCAGGTGTAAAAACTAGTGTTGCTAGTCTTTGGTCGGTTAATGATGCTGGCACAGCGGCGTTGATGACAAAATTTTATGAGAACTTAAAGACAGATCCAATTAAGGCAGAAGCTCTCAGACAGGCTCAGGTAGCTATGATCAAAGGGCAAATTTATGTAAAGGATGGACAAGTGCAAGGTTTAGGAGTAGTTGGGAATTTGCCTTTACCTGCTGACAGTGCTGATGAATCACTTATGCATCCTTATTATTGGGCTGGATTTACAATGGTTGGTAATCCTTGGTGAAGGTAGGGAATAGGGAGTTAAGAGAGGTAGGGCAAGAAAGAGATTTTTATTGTTGCTATTAACCTAACGTGATGTTAGACGTAGAATTAGTATTACCACTAGTATAGCACAAGCCAAGGTGGTTAGGACATTAACAGATGATGAAACCTAGACACAAAGAGACTTTTCACCCAGTCCCCAGTCCCCAGTCCCCAGTCCCTTGCTATAACTTCAATCGAGCGACATACTTCTAGCGGATACTACGGATGAAAGATGTGTCTTCTTGTAGATGAACGCTACAATCTATCAGAAAATCAAAGAAATAGTTAAATCGACAGTGGCTTCATGACGCCTAATTTAACACCTACAGCGACATTTAACTTTGTTACCGTGCTATCCCAAGCTGCGGTTACGTATCGAGAACCACAACGCATACGCCCTAGTGCTGAAATATTAGTAAATGCGTTGCTACAAGCAGAAAAAACTGCCAAGCAACAACGGTTGACTTATCCGTTTGAGTTTCTTCTCGGTAAATGGCAACTTTGCTTTGTCACTGGCACTAAGAAAAACAAAGGTAGTGGGGGAATTGTATTAGGCAACGGTTTCTATGTACCCAAGTTTATAGCAATCCATGTTTCCTTTAATGCCACTTTGGAACAGGATTCAGACAGAGGCGAAATTACTAATCAGGTTGAGTTTAACCCAGTTTCACTGAAGCTCACGGGCCCAGTGCAATATTTTGGTAAGAAAAATTTATTAGCCTTTGACTTTAACCAAATGATTATCAGTTTGTTTGGTCGTGTTATTTACAACAGAGCAATCCGTGCTGGTAAAGTTCAAACAGAAGATTTCTACAACCAACCTATAGCTAAACTACCCTTCTTTGGCTTCTTTTTAGTGACAGAAGATTTCATTGCAGCTCGCGGTCGTGGGGGAGGATTGGCATTTTTGATTCGAGAAACTTAAAGACGCTTGCCAGAAATCAGGCAGTCTTGCTGGAGGGAATCCCCAGAGAGTTACTGATCCTGCTTACCTTGATTTCGGATTAAATAAGCCTTGATTTCAGCTAGCTCTAGCCTATTTTCACGCACCATTACTTCAAGTTCATTAAAGCCAAAAGTCATCGCCTCCGACATTTGTTTGTAATTGCCTAAGAGATGATTAAAATTACGCCTCTCATTAACTCCTTCAGTTGCAAGTGCTACAGCTGACTGGGTAGCTTTTTCTTGTTTTAGCTCTAACTTACTAAACCACCAAGCTACCCAACCTGATAAAGCACCCACAAAAGCTAATAAAAAGCTAGCCAGGGATTTGCATCACAGTTGTTACCCCTGGTGCGCCGTTCCGCCCAGGTTTACCATCAAGGCCATTTCCTACCGTCTCTTCCTGGTAGTCCCGGTATGCCTGGTCTAAGTCGCAGTAGAAGTTGGAAATCAAAATTCTTTGGGTTGGTCATGTTGAATTGCGGCGTTACCGGGGTGGTAAAAATCTCCCGAATAAAAGCGATCCTGCTGATGCTTTAGCAATGGCTGCTTACGGTCACGACCCAGATCACCGACTGGAAACTGGGGACTTAAATTTGAGGTATTTCCTCATGCACCGTCCCGAACCCATCGATGAGTTGCGCGATCTGTGTCAGCAACTCGAACACCTCAACCGGGTGCAATCGCCAATTGTGAATTATGCCAGACAACTTCTAGCTTGGCAATTCCCAGAAATGGCGCACACCAAGAGTGCATCTACTAAACCAGGATTTTTACCGCCCCTTTGGGGATGGTTAGCTAAGAGGCTGGAAATTTCGCCTGCGCCCCCCAACTTTTGGGAATTCCCCAGTCTCCAGTTTCCAAAACTTTCGATTACCCTGAAAAAATAACCGAGAAATTGCTGAAGATTTCGGCGTTTCAGCTAAATAAACTCATCAAAAATCAACAATATATTTCCTTGGGATGAACGCAGTTTCTCTCAAAGGCGGGATGGAATGCTTGAAAAAATCGACGACCATGAAAGAGAAACGCTGTAGCTGTGCAGTTGTAAATTTGAGTGGTATATGTTTTTTCAATTCCCAGCGAAATCACAGGAATTCCAACTTTGTTTTTGCAACAGCAAGGCTTTTAGCAAATACAGGTGAGAACGAAATCCAATGAACACAATATATAAAGAACGTAAAATAGTTTCGCGTCTATTTGCAGTGCTGCTTTCGGCATTGCTAATGGTTCCCTTGTTGAGTAGCTGCGGAGGCGGTTCTAAAAACGCTTCAGTTCCACCACCTGTTGATGATACTGTTGGTAGAACAGTGAGCGATCGCCAAACCGAAGCTAAGAAGGGCTTGTCTACTGGGCAAAAAGTGGCTATCTTGGCAGGTGCTGCGGGACTTTATTACCTCTATAACCAACATAAGAATGCTCCCCAAGAAGGAGCGCAAGGTAAATACTATCTTTCCAAGAACGGGCGTGTATACTACCGTGACGCTGAACATCGCGCTCACTGGGTAACGCCACCAGCAGAAGGAATTCGAGTACCGGAATCTGAAGCACAAAAGTATCGGGAATTCCAAGGCTATAACCGGAGTGCCACAGGTCGCGATCTCACTGGTCTAACTTCATCCGCAGCTCCGGCACTCTAGATCAGCGAAGCGTGTGTAAATAAAAAAGCGGGTTTCCCGAAGGATAACGCCGATCGCGCACGTCGGAAACACGAACTTAAATCAGGAGACAGATTATGGTAGATGAATTTTTCCGAAAGGCGAAGGAGTTGCTTTTGGGGTCGAACAGCGATCAAGCTGATAAAGATGCCGAATTCCGCGATCGCAATGTACGTCCAGCCAGCGAAGATCCCTACGGCGATCCCGCAGATCCGGCATCTTACGGCAATGTTCGCCCAGCTAGTGAAGACCCCTACGGCGACCCCGCAGATATTGCATCTTACGGCAATGTTCGCCCAGCTAGTGAAGACCCCTACGGCGACCCCGCAGATACAGGGGAGTTTGGTGACGTCCGCCCAGCTAGTGAAGATCCCTACGGCGACCCCGCAGATCAGGATTCCCGCCGTTAACGCAAAACCTAACCTCCCAGCCTCCTTCCCTACCAGAAAATGGAGACAATTCAAAGCCTCTTCTCTTCTAGAGGAGAGGTTTGGAAAGGGATTTACGGGTTTCGATAAATTTCGGAATAAAAAATAAGGCAGTGGGATTAAAACCTACTGCCTTTTATTTGATTATCATTATCAATAAAAGTTTTTGAAGTATTTTAGCTGATTGACAAAATGTACTTTTTCTTAACCTCTTACGGGTGATCAAAGCCAGTTCTGCAATGACTCAAACCGAGCAAATTCTGACTCTAGTTGCCATTGAATTCGTGCGTGTTCGCTCTTTTGCAAAAAAGCACTGCACCCTTGAGAAATGGAGGTTGCACCAGGGGTATCGCTTGCACAAGCTGGAACCATCGCCTTAAACTCAGGCGACTTCCAGAGACTATTTCCAGGAGAGAAACTATATTCTAAGCTATTGCGAGCCAGTCGCTTGAGGTCTTTATATCCCAGCCCATATCTTGTTGCCACCAACAGATATTCATGACTTAAATCGATGCGGGAAATGCCTTCATCATCGGAAGCAAGAGTCATTGGTACGCCAGCTTTCCAATACTCCATAAAAGGATGCTGATTTCCCTGGACATTCAAAATGACCTCATTACTGGTCAGGCAGATTTCGACTAACACGCCGCGTCGTTGCATTTGCGCCATCAACTCGAAAGGACGCTCCTCAAAAAGAATATCCACACCATGTCCGATGCGAGAGGCTTGTGCTACTTCTACAGCTTGCCGAATATGAAAACGTAAATCCTCGGTCGGAACCAACCCCAAAGTTAACTCTCCGGCATGGAGTGCGACCTTAACATTGGGAAATTGGCGTTTGAAAAATTGCAGCATCTGCATTTGCAGGGTGTAGTCACGTAGTGCAATCGGGTTGTCTTCTGGGGCGACGAGATTGATACCAACTACTCGCTTTTGTGATGAAGCTAGTGCAAAGGCATAAGCTAACTGAGAAAATACTTCAACAGGCGATTTTGTTCTTGTCGTTTGCTGCAAATAGCGCACCGTTACTGTACATCCAGGCTGTGCCGATGGAGTGCCGCAACCGAGTGTTTTCGAGACTTCACGCTCCAACTGTGTTAATTGCTGACTGCCGAGTGTCACTAGCTCGGTTAATCCTCGCTTGAGTAATTGACGGTGTATCTCTTGCAAATCTTGATTCCAACCAACTTCACGCCCTAGCTGTCGAACCTCACTACCCTGAACGGTAAGCATTAATTCTAGATAGCTAATATGTTGTGAAGCTGCCCGATTTGCAACTTCTGCGACCATATCATCCCGACGGCTTGCAGAATCTGATATTGCCCCAAAACCAGTAAAAGCCTCAAAAAATTGGTCGTGTCCAGATTTTCCAGCAAATTGGAGGTTGCGAGTAGACCAACGATTTATTAGGGAATCATAAACAGATGTTCGGTTGAACAATTCTGAGGCTGGAAAATAGCTACTGTCCTGATTGCAAGCTAATGGTTCAACTAAAGCCCCTGCCTTTGGATTTACACAATACCCATCGGTGGCAGCCCACTCCAGGTAGTGTTCTGCGTACACAGCCCCGCTTAGATGAGTGTGGATATCCCCGCCCTTCGGCATTCGCTGTACAAATGCTCGTAAAGCCGCAGGTTGAGCGCGATGGGCTTCAAACCAACTAGCAGCTTGAGCTTCACTGTGAGTCGAGGACTGCTGCGAAGTAGATGGGACTTGGGCTGCTCCACTGAAGATAAAACAGCTAGAACTCGTTAATACTCCTAAAAACAAATATAAGAGCGATCGTCTATGCATATAGATTTATTTTTTTGTAAAACATGGCCAGAATTATCTGGTTTAATTGCCGCGTCATTGTAGGGTTTATCTGCGGTAATAAGCATTGAAACACTGATAAAATGTCCGGCATAGGCTGCAAGTAGTTTTTGAGTTGTCGTGGTGAGAAACAATAACTCTACTACGAAGTCTCTTACCTCTTCATGCTCTTATTTGGGCAACGGTATTGTACTTATGATCTAATCTCATGGTTTTCAAGTTAAGAATATATGCTTATAGATTGAAAATAATGATACTCAGTATGAGTGTAGTTCTCATCCTGTTCAAAACCATCAACTATCAATCTTTATAAGCTAGATAAACGTATAACCTGAGATAGATACCTGTCAATGAATTTTATATAATCCAATCAGAACTTATCATTTCTTAACATTGTCTTGAAGTCTGAAAAGAACAGTAGATCGAAAAGTTTTCCAGAAGCCTTATCAGCCCTTGATTTTCTCTTGGGAACACCATTCGCCAAAATCAGCTGATAATCGCTTGTATTTTTTAAGGGCGATCGCTCGAAAGGAATTTTCATAACATCAACTTCTTGCCATCGCTCCGTGTCATTGCTTTCCCATTTTCTTAGAGGAAAGGGGAAAGGGGCGATCGCTCCAGAAGTGTAACTTTTGCTCTGGTGCGGACACTACGTGAACGCTTGTATTTTCTAAAGGTGATTTTTTCTTAAGTTAAGCCTTAACAGTATTTAACCGTATTTTTAATGTAATGATTGTATATTTTTTAATTTATGGCACAGCCATAAATTCACACCTTTCACTGAATAGAAACACACTGTTAGTTAAGTAAACACTAAAACTCTTAGTGTGTTTACTTGAGAAAGCAACGATTACACTACCAAGTAAAAATTATGGGACAAAACACTTCACGTCGCTCAGTTTTACAAGGTTTGATTACCAGTGCAATTGTGATCGGGTTTGATTTAACTACTCGTTCTTGGGTAACATCTGCCAGTGCCACATCTGTTTTTGAAAGCTTACCTGCCTTAGATGGAGTGCTTTACACGGATAATGCGACACTTGCTGATGCCAGTATTGACTTTGGTAATATCGTCCATCGTCAACCGATAGCAGTACTTAAACCAGGCTCCATTGAGGATATTATTCAAGTTATTCAATTCGCTCGCACTCACAAGCTCAAGGTTGCCCCACGCGGTCAGGGTCACTCTACCTACGGTCAGTCACAAGTAGAAGCAGGCATCGTCATTGATTTAAGTACGCTCAACAAGATTCATTTCATTGGTACAGACCGAGCGATTGTTGATGCTGGAGTCGTATGGAGTCAGTTATTGCAACAAACGCTTGTGCAGGGATTAACACCGCCTGTTCTTACCGATTATATCGAACTTTCTGTTGGCGGTACTTTGTCAGTAGGAGGTATTGGCGGTGCAACTCATCGCTATGGTGTGCAAGTTGACAATGTTTTAGAACTCAAGGTAGTTACAGGCAAAGGTGATCTCGAAACTTGTTCACTGTTGTACAATCGCAATCTATGGTTTGCAGTACTAGCAGGGCTAGGTCAATGTGGAATTATTGTACAGGCAACTGTTAAGCTAATTCCCGCCACTACCAATGCCCGTGTATTTCAGTTGTATTATGACGATTTAGCTACCTTTACTCGTGACCAACGCCAAATCATAAATGATGAGCGCTTTAACTATGTAGAAGGTCAGTTAGTTTCTAATAATGCTGGTGGATGGCGTTATCTGCTAGAAGCGGCTAGCTTTTACAGTCCTCCCTCTGTACCTAATAATAACCGATTGCTTCGGGAATTAAACTATACTCGCGGTACACAACAAATAGAAGATAAAACTTATTTTGATTTCCTCAATCGTTTAGCTCCTACAGTTGCCTTCCTCAAATCTATTGGTGTTTGGTCTTATCCTCATCCTTGGTTAGATTTGTTTGTACCTGGTAGCGCAGTTAACAGTTTTGTTGGTGAAGTCGCTGCCAACTTAACGTTAGCTGATACGGGTCAAGGGCCAATTCTGCTATATCCAGTCAAAACCAACCGTTTTCATCTACCCTTGTTCCGGGTTCCCACAGAAGAGATTGTGTTTCTCTTTTCTATTTTGCGAACAGCAGCACCACCAGAAGATGCTGTAGTTACACGGATGCTGTCTGATAATCGCAAACTATTTGAGCAAAACCGTGACTTGGGTGGTTACAAATATTCCGTAGATGCTATTCCCTTTTCCAAAAAGGATTGGCAGCAGCATTTTGGTCGAGTTTGGGGAAATTTGGTAAGTGCAAAGCGACGTTACGATCCAAATAATTTACTAACACCAAGTCAGGGCATTTTTGCAAACTGTTAGCTTAAGCTTTTCCTTTAATGCGATGGCGTACCCGCCCACCGTTGTAAGGGTGCGATAGGGCGATCGCATTAAATAAAAGCGCAGCAGTATTTAAAAAATGTGTAATTTACCCAAGGCTCTACTTAAATCTAAGCTTGTAGCCTGACGATTACAAGTCGGATGGACAATTTGCATATTATGCGATCAGTTCTAAGAGAAAGTGGGAGGGCGATCGCAACCTCCTGCTATTTTTTAGTTCCGTCGAACTCACGTTAAACCCAAGACCCGTCTGGTCGCGGCAAGAAACAGAGTAAAGGCAAAGCGGCTTTGCCTTTGGGGCAGTTTTCCTCCTGCCTTCCTTGATAAATGCTGAATTCTGAATTCTGACTTCTGAATTCTTTTTACTTATTTGTTTGAGTCGATGGGGAGTATTATCTCCCGCACCTCTCAGTTAGATCCGTGCGTGCAGCTTTTACTGCACACGGCTCCCGATGTTCTCAGCTTGCGCTTTTGCTCATGTGTTTGTAATCATGGCAACTCTCGTGAATTGCTTCAAGATTATTTTTCTTCCAGTTGGCGTGATTTCCATCAATGTGATGCAGGTGAACCCGTTCCTCATCAATGAATTTTAAGCCGCAGGATGCACATCTATGGTTTTGCTTCTTAAGAATTTTAGAGGTTTCTCCGTCATAAAGCTTACTGTTACGTTCGCTCCAATAAGGTGTATCTCCGTCGTAAGGTGATTTAACTCCTTTGACAGAGATGTGTTTGTTTTCGGAGTAGGAAACTTTTGGAAACGCTTTATCTATTAATTTTTTACTAGAGTAGCGTGTTTGCTTTGCTTCCTTGTTAAATACCGTATATGCTCTGTTACTTATAGACCAAAGCGAAAGTTTTGACCCATCCATCTTGCAGAACTTGTGGTAATTTCTCCAACCTCTAACTACCGGGGCTAATTTCTCCGCCTTAGTGGTAGCACCATAATTCGAGTTGTTGACGATGTGTTTTACTTTCTTGCGGAACGCTTTGAAGTTGTCTACTGAGGGGATACTTTTGAACTTTCCGTTTTTCTGGATTTTAAAATGCCAGCCGAGGAAATCAAACCCATCTGTCGCGGCGGTAACTTTGGTTTTCTTTTGGCTTACATTCATTCCGCGATTGCGGAGGAACTCGCTGATTCTTTCAAGTATCTCTGTCGCATCATCTTCGGGTCGAAGTATAATAACCATGTCATCCGCGTATCGGATTGATGGTTCAGTAATATCATTGACTGAAGTTTTGTCAGTGATTCTGTATCCTTGATTACTATGATATCTGTGTATACTCTCAATCCCGTTGAGTGCAATATTGGCTAGTAAAGGACTGACCACTCCCCCTTGGGGTGTTCCTTGTTCGGGGAATTCTGGGTTGACTCCAGCCTTGAGGCATCGGAAGATACAGAGTTTTAAGCCTTTGGGGGCAATGAGTTCGTCCATTATTGCTAAGTGGTTAATCCTGTCGAAGCACTTTTCAATATCGAGTTCGATTACTCGTTTTTCTATTCCATTGACCTTGGAGCTAAGGTTTAAGTAGATGTACTTTTGTGCATCGTGGGCGGAGCGCCCGGTTCTGAACCCATAACTTCTAGCGTGGAAAGTGGCTTCGTGTGCTGGTTCGAGTGCATATTTTGCTAGGCATTGCCAAGCTCTATCCGCGATGGTAGGTATCTTAAGCATTCTGGTAGTCCCGTCCTTCTTAGGGATGGGGATTTCCCGTAATCCTTGATGCTTCCAATTTCCACTATTCATTTTCAGTAGTTCTTCAAGGTTGAAGCGTTCTTCAAATGAGAGTGATTTCTTCCCATCAATACCAGCCGTCTTTTTACCAGCGTTTAGCTGAGATACTTGTCTAATTGCAAGAAATCGAGCCGAGGTGGATTTTAGAATGAGCTTTTGGAGTAACCGCGCTTTCCGCTTGTCTCCAACTTGAACAGCTTTGTACACGCGCTTTTGAAGGCGGAAAAGATTTCGGCGGAATTTCTTCCACGGTAGGGCTTTCCAAGATTCACTAGTATGTTTACTGTGTCTAATCATTTTCTCTTCTCTAGTTAGTGTATTCTGAACACCTCAGACCAATTACGGTCTGTCCTACCCTAACTGTGGGAATTCCTCCGCTCGTCTGGTCTACCTGAGATTCGACTGTCTCAAGACCCACAGTTAGTTTTTATTCGTTCCCTCGGAGAGATTGATTGTTCCGTTAGATGTAGCCAATTCAACTGCTGGATTCCCTAGACTCTTTGCCGATACTGAGTACCTGTTCGGCGGGAATGAACTCCAGTAGGGTCAGGGATTTTTGTGTTGCGCCCTTGCCCCTCGGTTAGTCGTTTTTCTAGGCTCGGTTTCATCATAGGAACTCCCTATTAGCGCCAGTGTCAACCCGCAACGGTCGTCTGATTGCGCCCTGTTCCCAGCTTCACTCTACAAGAACCGAGCTTGTTCGGTGTGGGCAGATAAGGAGTCAATTCTGAGTCTGAATGGCAAGGCTTGCACTTGCATCTGACCGAGAGTTCAGCCTTTAATGACAGTAATCTGCTGTCGGGCTGGCTTAGTTATGTACGGACTGATTACCGTGATTCACTAAACAACGAATCGCACAAACTCTTCAAGTTGATCCACACGTAACCAAATATTAGGTGTTGGCACTTTCCCAAACTTAATCAGGGCGTAATCACCTTTGATATCGACAATTTCGCCCTTAGTTTCAAACAAATAAGCAGGAAAGCGAGCATCACTGGCTTTTGCCTCCAGACTGTTTTCCAGTTTTTCGCGGACAGCGCGAACCATATCTCCTTTTTTGACTGCCATGAATTCCCCTCTCAAATTTGTAACGTCTTTCACCTGCATTTTAAAAGAGTTTCGAGTTAGAACTCCTAACTCTTATGAAAAGTGCTGAGTTCCGAGTTCCTCGGCTTAGAGTTAAAAGACCGCCCACTACGAGAGCGGGGTATCAACCTTCTCTCGGATTGGAAGATTCCGCCCACTTTCTTGCGGGGCATTAACCATAGTAGTCAAGTGTTTAAGTAAGAAAAAATACTCCCTGCTCAGTACTCAGTACTGAGATAGTAAAGAAGCGATTAATCGCGTCTCCTAACTCCCCGTAACGTTTGACACTCGGAGCAAAAATGACTAGATCGCCCAGCTAACCTAATTCGTTGAATTGCTGTACCACAAACTCGACAGGGTTCTCCAGCACGGTTATAAACCCAGGCAACACCACCATAGTTGCCGTTAGTACCTTTAACGTTTAAGAAATTACTAAATGTTGTACCACCAGCCTTAATGCTAGTTTCTAACACTTGAATGATGGCTGTTCGCAAACGTTCAATTTGCTTTAGCTGCAAATCTATACACAAGGTTTCAGGTAAAATTCCACTCTGAAACAGGGCTTCATCGGCATAAATGTTACCTAATCCCGCCACTACTGATTGATCTAATAGCGCAGTCTTAATTGGACGGCGGCGGTTTTGGAGTTTGCTTGCTAGATATTCAACAGTGAATTCAGGTGAAAAGGGATCTGCTGCCAGTTTTGTTAAACCAGTCATAATACTTTCTACAGCAACACCGGGCGGAATCCACCATATTTTACCGAAGGTTCGCTGGTCAACAAAACGCAATTCCTGCCGATCCCCAAAGAATAATCTAACCCGCGTGTGCTTATGTAATGGTTCATCTCGATGCAGCCATAGGAGTTGACCGGTCATTCGCAGATGAACTCCTAGCCAACCTGTGGAAGAGGGGGAGGATGAGGAGGATGAGGAGGATGAGGGAGAAGGGGGAGTGAGTTCAGCTAGGAGATATTTACCGCGACGATGCCAAGTAGCGATCGCTGTGCCAACCCCTCCGGGGTACGCATTCTTTTTAATTCCATCAACAAACTCACCAACAGAAAACGGGTAGGCGATGGTGCGATCGAGCAACACATCTCCTCCCGTGATTTCTTGGTTGAGGGTCAATTGATTTAGACCCCTTCGGACTGTTTCAACTTCAGGCAGTTCGGGCATTCAAGCTGAGTTAGGCAGGCAATTATGATTTATTTGAGGGATCGAGTAAGAAGAGATGGAGTAGTAACTTACATAGCCGTATATAGCTCGTATTACTACCCAATAGAAACCGTAAATACCCGCAGGGCGGCTCTCGTAGATTAGGGTAGGCTAGGACAAAGAATGAATGAACTGAAATTTTCAGACTTCATACTTCAGACTTAAGACTACCCTTCATCATCGCATCAAACAACCCCCTTGTAGCTTTGCTGCTATTTTTTCGGTGCTTTAGCCTTTGGTGCTTCAACCTCGACTAATTCATCTTCAGCAAAGTTGTTGGTATTGATACCAGAGTAATTTACCTTGTTAAAGCGGACAATTACTGGGTATTTGATGCCGCCTTGGTCGATGGAAGCTACAGTTCCTAGATCCTGAAACCAGTAGGATTCAGGGCGGAGAATACGTACTTTAGAACCACGTTGAACCATGATTATTTTCCCTTTTAGTTATCAATCGCCAATCTAGAGGGCTAATTGATTTCACTCTACAACCTCAAGGTCGCAGCAAGAGTCTTTGTTAAGTTATTTGTCTGAATTGAGAGTAGGGAGTGGGGAGTGGGGAGTGGGGAGTGGGGAGTGGGGAGTGGGGAATTGGGAATTGAGAATTGGGCATTGGGCATTGAATATTAATTATTCTTTCTCCCTGATCTCCCTGATCTCCCTGATCTCCCTGATCTCCCCCATCTCCCTCATCTCCCCCACTCCCTACTCCCTACTCCCCATTCCCCAAAAAATTGTATTAGATCCTACTTGACAAGGCACACGTTATAGCGTACCTTCGTTCGCAAATAGTTATTTTGTAGAAGCTTATGTTTTAGTTAAGACAAACACACTTCCCTCATTACCTCTGCCGATCCGCAGGTTGTTATCTATATAAGTGATATCTAACCAGCCTTGCTGTTTGTCACTGTTTATAGCAACATCAATTCCGGGAAATTTTCTACCTGCTTCAATTTGTTGGATAAAAGTTACCGGAGAATTGTATTCTATTAAACGTTGTAAGCCGATAATAGACCGCTCGAATTTTACTTGGACACGTCGAAGTGAAACTGGCTCAAATTTGGCAGCAACGCTGACTAATCCTTCTAAATAAGGTAAGCCGTAAATCTCCGCTATGTTGTAAACGCTGGTAGTTTCTACTCGGATACACTGATAGATTTGACCGAGTTTGCACAAAGGTAGACGATCTAAGTTTAAAAGAGCCTTGCTAGTGGTGTATAGTAATCGCCAATTGCCATCTAGCAAATTACTAGCTTCCACCGGACGGGGTGTAGGATTAAAGTCTTCTAAGTTGGCGATCGCTGCTAAGATAGCCTGTTTCTGTTCTTCAGTCGCCAGTAGACCGCGATTAGTAAGTGCGATCGCATCCATAAGAGCCGCTTTTCCCATCATCGCCTGTCACCTCAAAAATCATTCACTTTCCATCAGCATAAACAAGATATTCATGACATATATGTAGAGCCATAAAAATTACTAAGAATCGCTTGACTTAAGCCTTATGCTTATTAAATAAAAAAATTTCTATCTGAATGCGGATTTATCAACTAAAGGGTTGAAAAGATAACTAAATTAATCCGTGTCAAGTGATAGACTCTAAATGTCAACTTACGTCAACCTTTTCTTGCCCTGACTCGATATGTTGAACTCTCCATTACGTGAAGCAGCTCGTAACCAACGAGCCGATGTCATCCCCCTAAAGCCAGAGTCCTCTTTGTTGGACTGGTTACAAAACAACGGTCGCATCATCGCCCGTGACGTTCACGAACCGGATTTTCAAGCTGACGAAGAAGGAATAGACTCCCTAATGGGTGTAGAAGATGGAATTGGCTACGACCTCGATGATGATGAAGATGATGATATAGGAATCGCTGAGAATTAGCCTTTTCAGGCTAGGGACTTGGTAGTATCCCTAGTTAATGGTATTCAATTTTATAAGTGTGGAGTGAAGGGAAACTTCTGTGGACGCTAAATTATCTCCTGAGCAAGGATTAAACATTTCTGGAATCGCTCTAGCCTCTTTATTAGCCGTAGGGCTAGGTACAACAGCATTTTTCTTGGATTCGATCGCCAATCGGCTACCTTGGCAAAGTATGTCGTTAACCCTGCCACTGCTGTTGTGTGCCTTGGGTTCAGGTGTGGTGGGCTATTGGGTAATACCTTTACTTCAAGCACTTAAAACTGGACAAATAATTCGCGAAGATGGGCCCCAAGCTCATCTCAAAAAGGCAGGCACTCCCACAATGGGCGGTATATTTTTTATACCTGTATCTGTTCTGCTTGCCTGTATATTGTCTAACTTTTCTAAAGAGGTGCTTGCAGTTTCGGCTTTGACAATCAGCTACGGATTGATTGGCTGGCTCGACGATTGGCAAATTCTGCGCCGGAAATCAAATAAAGGTATATCTCCACAAACAAAACTGGCTTTGCAGGTGAGTTTTGCGGCTATGTTTTGTCTATGGCTGATGTTTAATCAACCTTCTAATATTACAAATATTGCTTTGCCTTGGGTGAGCTTCACACTACCCTTAGGATTTCTATTTTGGCCAATAGCCGGTTTTGTACTAGTTGCAGAAAGTAATGCGACTAATTTAACAGATGGTATTGATGGCTTGGCAGCAGGAACAGTTGCGATCGCACTTTTGGCATTAGGTGCTCTAGTCGCGCCTACAGCACCAGGATTGATGGTTTTCTGTGCTGCTTTAAGTGGCGGGTGCTTAGGTTTCTTAGCCCATAATCGTAACCCAGCCCGCGTTTTCATGGGAGATACTGGTTCCCTGGCACTGGGAGGAGCTTTAGCTGCTGTAGCACTATTGACAAACAGCTTAGTAGGTCTGTTTATTCTCAGTGGTATCTTCTTCGTAGAAACCCTTTCGGTGATGGCACAGGTAAGTTATTATAAAGCCACTAAAGGGCCTGATGGTAAAGGCAAACGTCTCTTCAAAATGGCACCTTTACACCATCATTTAGAACTTACTGGCTGGTCAGAATTGCAAGTAGTAGGAGTGTTTTATATCATCGCTGCGATTTTAGCTACCATTTGTTTAGCGATCGCACCTTTCTAAAAATTGTTGAAAAACTAATTTAAGAAAAAGAAACCCCGAAACTTTGCGGTTTCTTTTTTATTTGGAATCAAGTGAATAATTTCACATGGAATTTGAATGGAATTCAGACAAAGCGACACTAAATCTTGAGAAGCATGGTGTTTCTTTTCAGGATGCTGCAACTGTATTTAACGATCCCCTATCCATAACTTTTCCCGATCCTGACCACTCAATTGGAGAAAGCCGCTACGTTATTATTGGCTTATCTGGGTTTGGGCAACTCTTAGTAGTTGCACATACTGATAGAGGGGAAAAAGTAAGAATTATCAGCGCCCGAAAAGCTACCCCTAGAGAGAGGAGGTTTTATGAAGAAGGAAGTTGACAACGAAATGGAAGATGAAGTACGTCCTGAATATGACTTCGCTCAAATGGAAGGGGGAGTTAGAGGTAAATATGTTGAGCGATATCGTACACAAACTAACCTAGTGCGTTTAGATCCTGATGTTGCTCAAGCTTTTCCTAACGATGAAGCAGTGAATGAGGCATTAAGATTATTAATTCAGATTGCCCAGCGTCAGCAACCCAACAATTTGGAGGGATAATTTATGTTAGGTCTGGAGAGAATTACATTTGATCCTACCATTATGGCTGGACAAGCTTGCATTCGCGGGATGCGGATTCCAGTTTCTTTAGTGGTAAATTTGGTAGCTCATGGAAAGCCCATAGAAGAAATTTTAAAAGAATATCCTGATTTAGAAGCAGAAGATATTCGTCAATCTCTTCTTTATGCAGCGTGGTTGACTCAAGGAAGATGCGCCTAATTATCATTAGAAAACCGCTGTGTACCTTTGCGCTAACCTCCGCGTACCTTTGCGTTGAAAAAAGCTAGCATTTGGCGTAGCTTCATAAAGAAACGGTATTAGCGATCGCCCAGCCTTCCCTAACAAATTTTCCCAAAGCGATCGCCTTGACAACACCATCATTCCACCTCAAAACAAGGAACGACTAGCTCGAAATTAAAACGTTGTCACTTGAAACAGGAATATTCTCACTTGGAACAGGAACGTTCTCGTTTGAGACAGGAACATTCTCACTAGAAATAGAAATGTTCTCGTTTGAGACAGGAACATTCTCACTTAGAATAGGAACGTTCTCGCTGGGAACAGGAAACTTGGAGTTTAGAACACGAACCTTGGAGATAAAAGCTTAATTGATGAGGCTGAGAACTTGTATTTTACTGTTCTTAGGTGGGGCGATCGCGAAGATTTGCCAAATTTTCACGACAAGTGATAGTTTTCAGATGATTCGCTCCTAAGCGTTGCTCCAAAATTTCCAAAGCTTGCAAGTAAAGGGGTTCGGCTTCGGTGTATCTTCTTTGGGATTTGTAGAGTCCTGCCAGGTTATTGAGGCTGGTAGCAACATCAGGATGTGACTCTCCTAGTAGGCGTTGCCTTAGTGCTAAAGCTTGCTGGTAGAGGGGTTCGGCTTCTGAGTAACGTTCTTGGGAGTCGTAGAGTGACCCCAGATTGTTAAGGCTTATTGCAAAGAGAGGATGTTCTTTACCCAGTAGGCGTTGTATCAGTTCTAATGCTTGCAAAAACCGTGTTTCGGCTTCTGAGTAACGTTCTTGGGATGTGTAGAGTAACGCCAAGTTGTTGAGGCTACTAGCAACATCAGGATGTGACTCTCCCAGCAAGCGTTGCCTCAATTCCAGCGCTTGTAGATGCAACGCTTCGGCTTCTGAGAAACGTTTTTGGGAGTAGTAAAAATGCGCCAAGTTGTTGAGGCTTTGTGCAACAAAAGGATGTTCTTCTCCCAGCAGGTGTCGTCTCAGTTCCAATGCTTGCAGCAAAAGTGGTTCGGCTTCTGAGTACCGTACTTGGAAGTAGTAGAGTATCGCTAGGTTATTGAGGCTTAGTATAAAATCAGGATGTGACTCTCCCAGCAGGTGTCGCCTCAGTTCCAATGCTTGCAGCAAAAGTGGTTCGGCTTCTGAGTACCGTCCTTGGGATTTGTAGACTTCTGCTAGGTTGTTGAGGCCTCGTGCAAAATCAGGATGTTCCTCACCCAGCAAGTGTTGCCTTAATTCCAATGATTGCAGGTACTTCGCTGTATCGTCCTTGGGAGTAGTAGATTCCTGCTAAGTTGTGGAGGCTTTGTGCAACAAGAGGATGTTCTTCTCCGAAGCGGTTTTTAGCTACTTCTAAACACTGCTCAAGCAAAGGTGTTGCCTGGTTATATAATCCCTGACCATCGTAGAATTGAGCGTTACCGAGGAAAGCCCAAATTAAATCTTCATCACTCACGTATTGAATGAGGTTTTTAGCTACCTCAGCTATATGAGGTATTGTAGGGGAGACATCGGTGATTTGCTCAAGGGTGGGTGTTTCAGGAATATCTTTAGCAATTGCTACCATTACCCGGCAAAGCGATCGCTTTAATTCCTTTACCTGATTAAACTCAGCCTGCTTGATTTGAAAAAATTCCCGAATCAGTTGATGTAGTTGGTAGCCGTTCTCTCCTTGAAGCAGATGCAAACTCTCTAACTCAACTCTGCTATCTTCCAACTGTTCAACATTTTTTCCCGTTTCTACACTTTCTACCAGTGTCCAGGGAATAGGAGCTAAAGCAAATAAACTCAGTAAAACATCTAACTCCTTGGCATCATGACTTAACTCGTCCCAACTTAACTCGAAAGCAGCAATAACACCCCATTTGACATTTAGCGTCCAAGTTTTGTCTTTTTGATCCCTTGCTAAAGACTCATGAGCTAACTTTTTTGCTTCTAACCGCCGCAACATTTCTGCTAAAGAGAGTTTCCGCTTTTTCACATACCTCCCCACCAAGTTCAACGCCAAAGGCAAATAACCTAAACGCTGACAAATCTCTTTGGCATCAACTAATTCCTGTGCGACTTTTTCTGCTCCTACCCACTCTTGTAAAAGTTCCAGTGCTGCGGACTCACTTAAAACATCTAGAGTGAATGACTGAGGAAAATCTAACTGTAACCTGGTGGTAATTAGTACTTTAAACCTGGGTGATTGTTCCGCATTTGACTTACTAAATGAGCCAGTTCAGGTAAAATCAGTTTTTCCATAGCTAACCGCACAGCATTACTGGAACCAGGAAGCGAAAAGATTAATTTATTTTGATAAATACCAGCAACAGCGCGAGAAGCGATCGCCCGCGAACCAATTTCTTGATAACTTAAAAAACGAAATAACTCACCAAATCCCGGCAAAGTTTTCTCCAATAACTTCTCAATGGCATCGTAGGTGGTATCTCTTGGTGCAATACCTGTACCACCATTGAAGATTACAGCATCCAAATTTGAGCTTTTACCTAGATTTTCTATCTGCTCTTGAATCTGTGTTGGTTCATCTTTGATAATCGTGTAGGCTCCTACAGCATGGTTAGCACCAAGGAGTAACTGCTGAATTAGCTGGCCACTTTTGTCTGTTTCCAAAGTGCGTGTATCGCTGACAGTAACTACAGCACAAGTTACTAGAACTCCAGGCGAGTCTGGATGAGGTTGTGGCATTATATGTCACTCATGTACTTTTAATAATTGATAATTGGGCATGGTAAATGGCGCATTGACCGTGCCAATTTTAGATTTTAGATTTTGGATTGGGGTTTTTGGATTGGGGTTTTTCGGTTTAAGCCCCGCCCCTTGTGAGCGGAAGAAATCTAAAATCGTTAATCTAAAATCCCCAAGCCCCGACCCTTGTGGACGGGGTTAATCCACGCATACGCTCTCTACGAGACGCTCTTGCTAGCTTGCAACTCTTACAGAGTACGCGGACTCGCTAACGCTTCGCTATCGTAAATCTAAAATCCAAAATCGTTTGACCGAAGAAGCAGGGGAGCTCTTAGCTGGGAGCAGAGGAGAAAGATTCTAGGATTCCCCTGCCAAAAGGGATATAGAGCAAGTAAATTTATTTATGCTCAAAATAAAAACATTTATTTCGAGACGCGCAGCGCGAACGCGAGTGCGTCTCGTAGAGAGAAATAATACGTCCGCAAGTGAGCAACTGCATTTATGTATGGGGTTCTCCCCCCTGCAAGAACTGCCCCTTGTCCTCTTGCTGACAATTACCGATGCCCCATGCCCTATGCCCTATGTCCTATGCCTCATTTTTGCTCAGTCCCAGATCGTTTTCTTCAGCATACCGCTCCATGAAGCGCATAAAGCGATCCCATTCTTGGGCAGATTTCATCACGTAAAGTGCTTCTAATTCTTCCGGTTTCCCGTTAATAAATTTAGCCTTAACTTCACGGGTAATTATTTCGCCTTCTTCGTCAATCAAGTACATCCCGGTAATATCTTCGGTGGTACTTTGATCTAAAATTTTCGGATTCGTAAAAATAAACGTCGCTGTACCACTGTCCCCAGTACGCGATCGCGTCAGACGCACATCTGGAATTACCTCTTCGTCAAAACCTCTAGAAAACTGGATTTTCGCCATGATGAATGAATTTAAACTTTGGTGATGGTTAATTTAATATTCTCTCATCAATTAGAACACCACGGTCTAGAGGCTACTGTTATTCATTTTTTTAGTGTATATACTTAAATTGCTTCTTTTTCAAGTAACAAAGTTACGGGGCCATCGTTTTCAATTGTAACTTGCATCATTGCACCAAATTGACCCGTTTCCACCTGCAACCCGCTAGCTCTTAATTTGGTAACAAAACGATTATACAAATCTGCTGCTAATTGGGGAGCGGCTGAACGGTCAAAAGAAGGACGGCGACCTTTGCGACAGTCACCGTAAAGTGTAAACTGACTGACTACTAACAAATCGCCGCCAATTTCTTGTATAGATTTTTGCCAACGGTCGTCTCCTCCTTCGTCAGGAAACAGCCGCAACTCTAAGCACTTACGCACCATCCAGTCAATTTCAGCATCAGTATCGGTATTGGCTATACCTACGAGCAAATTTAGCCCCCGCCCAATTTTACTGATAATTTCACCATTCACTGTAACTTGAGATGATTTGACTCGCTGGATAACAACGCGCATTTTAACTAATTCGTAATGACGCTTGCGGACTCGCTAACGTCATTATTGGCGAAACACTGGCTATTCTCTCATTTTCCATTGCTCAAAATCGA
This sequence comes from Nostoc sp. ChiQUE01b, assembly GCF_034531255.1. Taxonomy (NCBI): domain Bacteria; kingdom Bacillati; phylum Cyanobacteriota; class Cyanophyceae; order Nostocales; family Nostocaceae; genus Nostoc; species Nostoc sp. ChiQUE01b. The sequence continues at coordinate 58,987 of NZ_JAVRBM010000026.1, forward strand.
TGGCAGAGCCATTAAGAATGCATTCCCAGGTTCCACCTGGGAACGAGTAGACTCCTGTAGAGACGTGATTAATCGCGTCTCTACTCCTAACTTTTATTTCCCAAACCCTTTACCGCGACTAGTAGAAGGTAGACAAATGCAGTTTTCGAGTTGACTGATTAAAGCCTCACGATCCAAATTTTGACCAATCAGCACTAGTTGGTTTTTCAATTGACCTTTCCATTCATCATCATCCAAGGTGAAGCGTTTACCGCAAAGGTGGAAAATATGACGCTTCGGACTTTCATCAAACCACATAATGCCCTTCGCTCGGAAGATATTTGAGGGTAGCTGGTTATCTAAGAAATACTGAAACTTCCTAATAGAAAAAGGCTTGTCACTTTGGAAAGATATGGAAGTAAAACCATCATTTTCTAAATGGTCAGAATGATGGTGATGATCGTGATGGTCATGGTCATGGTCGTGATGATCGTGACCGCATGTTGAGTGGTCATGGTCATGGTCGTGATGATCGTGATGGTCGTGTTCATCCACCACTGTGTCAAAATATTTATCAGACTCAAACAGACCAACACTGAGAATTAAAGGAAGTGGCACTTGCGATCGCGTCGCGCGAATAATTCTTGCTCCTTCCTTAACTTCGTTAATTTTTCTTTCTAACTCGTTCAAAGTGGCTTCATCAACCAAATCTGCCTTGTTCAGCACAATTACATCGCCATAAGCAATTTGGCTGTATGCTGCCTCAGAGTTAAATAAATCTAAGCTGTAATTCGCCGCGTCTACCACGGTAATAATCGAATCTAAGCGGGTTAAATCCCGCAATTCTGTGCCCAGAAATGTTAAAGCCACTGGTAGCGGATCTGCCAATCCAGTTGTTTCCACGACTAGATAATCTAGATTTTCTTGGCGTTCTAAAACTTTGTAAACTGCATCTACTAAATCATTATTAATAGTGCAGCAGATACAACCATTATTTAGCTCCACCATGTTCTCACCAGTGGAAACAATTAGCTCGTTATCGATGCCAATTTCGCCAAATTCATTTACGAGAACAGCGGTTTTTAAACCCTGTTGGTTGTTGAGGATATGATTGAGTAAAGTCGTCTTGCCACTACCGAGGAAACCCGTAATAATTGTTACTGGCATTCCTTGTTTGGGCGTATCCATTGCGGAAAATTCGGGTGTAACTGCTGATTGCATAGCGCTGTTAATCAAATAGTCAAAAAATAGTAATGTAGCGCAGATAGTCCAGAAAACACTAGCGTCGCTACGCGGAAGTCAAAAGTCAAAAGGAGCCAGTGCGTTGCGCGGGTTCCCCGCGTTGTTCGCGCAGCGTCTCCCCTTCTCCCAAAGGGAGAGGCTAGCGCCAAGGGAGAAGCAACTGGCTCTCAAAAGTCAAAAACCCTTGATTTCTTGGCTTTCGAGATTTTGTCCAAAGTATGTTGATTTCCGCCGTGACGTACTAGCATAGGGATGCTGGACTGTCATCCCAGCTGCTTTACCCTATTATTACGTATCTCTCTATTTCAGCATTACTCTGTTATGACCCTAACCCTTTACAATACCCTCACCCGTCGTCAAGAACCGTTTGAAACAGTCGAAACAGGCAAGGTTAAGATGTATTACTGCGGTGTGACGGTATACGATTACTGCCATTTGGGTCATGCTAGAGCTTGCATCGTTTGGGATGTAATCCGCCGATACCTCCAGTTTATCGGCTATGAAGTCCGATATATCCAAAATTTTACTGATATTGATGACAAGATTCTCAATCGAGCCTGTCTTGAACATTCCTCAATGGAAGCTATAGCCGATCGCTTTATCAAAGCATATTTTGAGGATATGGCACGGCTAGGAATCAAAGAAGCCGATGAGTATCCCCGTGCTACCCACACGATGAATGGCATTTTGCGGTTAATTCATGAGTTGGAAAATAAAGGTTTTGCCTACCCTGCTGACGGCGATGTGTATTATGCAGTGCGGCAGTTTTCTGAGTATGGCAAGCTTTCGGGACGCAAGTTAGAAGATATGCAAGCGGGGAAAAGCGATCGCGTCAACGTCGAAGATCCAGAATACCAGAAAAAGAAAGACCCCTTTGATTTTGCTTTGTGGAAAGCAGCCAGACCAGGAGAACCTGCTTGGGACTCACCTTGGGGTGCAGGTCGTCCAGGGTGGCATATAGAATGCTCGGCAATGGTACGCGATCGCTTGGGTGATACCATAGATATTCATGCTGGTGGTGCCGACTTAATTTTTCCCCACCACGAAAACGAAATTGCCCAATCTGAGGCTGTGACAGGAAAACCCCTGGCGCGTTACTGGCTGCATAACGGCATGGTGAAGGTAGATGGTGAAAAAATGTCCAAATCTTTGGGCAACTTTACCACTATTCGAGACTTACTAGATCGAGGAGTTGACCCGATGGCAGTACGGTTGTTTGTACTGACCGCTCAATATCGTACACCAATTGATTTTACCGACGAAGCGATCGCCGCAGCAACTAACGGTTGGCACACCATTAAAGAAGGGTTACTCTTCGGCTACCAATACGGTAAAAAACTAGGCTGGGAAGTAGGGAGTGGTGAGTGGGGAGTGGGGAGTGAGGAAGGAAATAATACTAATTCCTATTCCCCATTCCCTATTCCCCATTACCCCTTATCCCCAGAGGGGGCCCCACCTTCCCCACTCCCTGAGATTGTTGAACGCTTCCAAGAAACTGTGAATAACGACTTTAATTTTCCTGGTGGATTAACAGTGCTGTTTGAATTAGCTAAAGAACTGCGCCGTGAGGGAAATATTATTGTGCATGAAGGTAAAACTGAAACTTCCCCTGATGAGTTAAAGCGTCAATGGCAAACTCTTGTTACATTAGCTGGAGTTTTGGGTTTAGAAGCCAAAATAGAAGCGGAACCGGACAAGAGTAATGGTTTAAGCGATGCGGAAATTGAGGCACGAATTCAGCAAAGGCAAGAAGCACGTATTGCCAAGAATTTTGCCGAAAGCGATCGCATTCGTGACGAACTTCAAGCACAAGGTATTACGCTAATTGATAGCCGTGATGGCACGCGCTGGCATCGGAATTAGGGAGAGTGGGGAGTAGGGAGTAGGGAGTGGGAAGTAGGGGGAAAATTCCCCATTCCCCACTCCCCATTCCCCATTCCCCACTCCCCATTCCCCACTCCCCATTCCCCAAAATTATGTGGTCTGAACTTAAAAAAGCGATCGCTAGTTTCGATATTCCCGCTGATTGGATCGGTATTAGAGCCGTAAAGGAGACTTCTACTACCCGTTTAGTCCGTGACGCCTTACCCCAACTAAACGGCAAATCCTTCACTACCGGAGCCATGCTGGAAGTTTTAGTCAATGGCTGTCTGGGTTATGCAGCTACTAACTCTCTAGAATTGTCTTCCCTACAAACTGCTGCCGAAACAGCCTATAAACAGGCACTAGCAGCCAGTGAATGGTGGATACATCCCTTCCGTGAAAGTGAGCGCCCCAAAGTCGTTGGTGAATATAAATCTCCATTTCTTGAGCCATTAGATGCTCTGAGTCCAGGAGAAATCAATGATTTACTGGTTCGTATTTGCCAAACGCTGAAAGTTGACGACAAAATTGTGCAAACCATAGCCAGCGCCAGCACCACTGAGAGAGAATCTTGGTTTGTTAGCAGCAATGGCTCAGAAGTCTATCAAAAAATACTATCTATAGGCACTAACTACGGAGCCACTGCTCAAGATGGAGCCGTTGTACAGCAGCGCAGCAACAACGGCTCACAAGCAAACTGTTACCAAGGCGGACTCGAACTCTTAAAACAAGAAAACTTATGGCATCGAGTGCGGCAAATAGGGGAACAAGCAATAGAACTTTTGACAGCAGAGGAATGCCCAACCACTCGTACCAATTTAGTTTTAGCCTCAGATCAAATGATGCTGCAAATCCATGAAAGTGTTGGACATCCCCTAGAAATTGACCGAATTTTGGGAGATGAGCGTAACTATGCTGGGGGCAGCTTTGTTAATAAAAGTGATTTTGGCAACCTAGTATATGGTTCGCCATTGATGAATATTACCTTTGATCCCACCGTGCCTGGTGAATTTGCCAGCTATGGCTTTGATGATACGGGTGCTGTAGCAACAAAGGAATATTTGGTTAAAGAAGGAGTACTCCAACGGGGTTTAGGCAGTCTAGAGAGTCAAGTAAGAGCCGATGTACCAGGAGTTGCCTGTGCCCGTGCTTCCTCATGGAATCGACCAGCGATCGATCGCATGGGTAACTTGAATTTAGAGCCTTTAAACGGCACTTTTGAAGACATTATCGGCGGGATAGAACACGGCGTTTACATGGAATCTAACCGTTCTTGGTCAATTGACGATCGCCGCTACAAATTCCAATTTGGTTGTGAGTACGCTAAATTAATTGAAAACGGTAAACTTACTAAAACCCTCCGTAATCCCAACTACCGCGCCACAACACCAGAATTTTGGCATAGTTTAATTAAAGTCGGAGATGCCACAAACTGGCAAATGTATGGTACTCCTTATTGTGGCAAAGGAGAACCAAATCAGGCCATTTGGGTAGGACACGGTTCACCGATCTGTGTATTTGCTAATGTCGAAGTTTTTGGTGGAGGAAGTTGAAAGAGTTAGGAGTTAGGAGTGAAGAGTTAGGAGTTAAAAATGAAGAGTTAGGAGTGAAGAGATGGTACTTAAATAGGTAGGTATTATTAAACAGAAAATTTTAGTTAGTAGTGAGCGATTCATTGCTTAAAACAAAAATTATTAGGACTAAGATCCTTACTACAAACTTTAATTTATTTACGTCTAGCTACTTAGGAGTTTTGAATTAAAAAAAACTCCCAACTCCTAACCCCTAACTCCTAACTCCTAACTCCTAACTCCTAACTTTCTCCCCCATTCTCTATGAATAATTTAATATCTATGAAAATTGAGGAATTATCTGCATTAGAAGTCAGCTTTAATCGACTGATTGAAAGTCTGCTGATCAAAAAAGTAGAAGATGAACAATTCACTGTGAGACTTAGCAGTGAAATAAGTCAATTTACTCGTTTCAATCATGCGAAAGTGCGACAAACTGGTTGTGTTGCTGATGGTTGGATAGAACTGACTTTGATGCAATATCAGCGCAACAGTGTTCGGCAGTTTCCTTTTACTGGAAATTGGGAGGTAGACTGGCAGTTAGCATATACTGCTTTGCAAGAACTACGTAACGAACTTATTCTACTACCCATCGATCCATATCTAGTTTTGCCATCAGGAAATAATATCAGTAGAGAAATACATTCTGGGAATTTGTTGGCGGCTGAGGCAGTAGTTCCAACTGTGTTAGAACTAGTTGCTGAATTGGATTTTACAGGGATATATGCAGGGGGAATAGTAATTAAAGCTTATGGTGATTCTAGTGGTCAAAAACACTGGTTTGCTACTGATTCTTTTACCTTAGATTATTCTTTATTTTCCTCATCTGGACAAGCAGTTAAGGGTACGTTTGCTGGGAGTGATTGGAATGAATCTGCATATATAGCCAAAATTAACGAAGCCAAAAAGCAACTCGAATTGCTTTCTCGCCCAGCCAAAGAATTACCACGGGGACAATACAAAACTTATTTTGCACCTGCTGCTGTTGCAGATTTATTAGTAATGCTTTCTTGGGGAGCGGTAAGCGAAGCTGATATCCAACAAGGAAACAGTGCTTTAGCTGCTTTATCGCGTCAAGAAAAACAACTTTCTCTAAGATTTAGTTTGAAAGAAAATTTTCAGCGAGGATTAGTGCCGCGATTTAATGAATTGGGAGAAATGGCAGCACCGGAGTTACCTGTAATAGAAAAAGGATATTTGGTAAATACTCTAGTGAATTCTCGAACTGCTAAGGAATATCAAAAAATTGCCAACGGCGCTAATGGTTCAGAGACTTTACGAGCGCCAGAAGTGAGTACTGGAAATCTAGTATTTGAGCAGATTCTTCCGAGTTTAGATACCGGATTATATGTATCTAATTTGCATTACTTGAATTGGAGCGATCGCCACACTGGTAGAATCACAGGTATGACTCGTTATGCTTGTTTTTGGGTAGAAAATGGAGAAATTAGTGCTCCCATTGAAAACTTACGTTTTGATGAAAGTCTTTATCGCTTCTGGGGAGAAAACTTAGTAGATTTGACCACTTTTCAAGAATTCATTCCCGAAGTAGGAACTTATGAAAGTCGCCAACTGGGAGGTAGTTTAGTTCCGGGTATGCTGGTGAAAGATTTTACATATACTTTGTAATCATCTGCTGAGAGGAAATCAAAAGCCAACAGATAGAAATAGGCTCTATCGCTCCCTTTATGGTTCCTAATATTAAATCCATGCTTTTTAAAGCTGTTTTTCTTATAAAGAAAGAATTTTGCAGTTTTCCAACTTGGTATTTAATAATAGCGTAAGTCAGTTTAGCATCAGGGAAGCGATAGAACCTAGAAATCTACCCTAAGAGGATGTTTAAAAAGTATTGGGCGAATATAAATCGCTGCTACACAAACGTTCGCGTAGCGTCTCGTAGAGAAGGGGGTTTCCCCCGTAAGCAACTGGCGCCCGATTTATAATCGCTAAGGCTAGTAATAAATTAGACTTTACAAACATCCTCTAACAGGGAGGTGACATTGGAGGCAATGACAAACAAACTATTAAGCTAGAGCGACATAGACATCAGCATTTCCAAAACCAACAATATCATTGCGACCATCGCCGTTGATATCGCCAAGTTGACGCGGATATTGGTTAAAGCTAGTCCATCCGCCATCAACCACAGAAAAATTATCGCTTTGAGCGACAAATATCGGACCGAAAGTACCATTGGTTTGGCCTAGAGCGGCGTAGACATCACTATTTCCAAAACCGACGATATCATCGAGACCATCGCCGTTGATATCAGCAAGCTGACGCGGATATTGGTTAAAGCTAGTCCATCCGCCATCAACCACAGAAAAATTATTGTCCTGAGCAACAAATATCGAACCGAAAGTGCCATCACTTTGACCTAGAGCGACGTAGACATTATCACTTCCAAAACCGACGATATCATCACGACCATCGCCGTTGACATCACCAAGCTGACGTGGATATAGGTCAAAGCTAGTCCATCCGCCATCAACCACAGAAAAATTATTGTCCTGAGCGACAAATATCGAACCGAAAGTGCCATCACTTTGACCTAGAGCGACGTAGACATCACTATTTCCAAAACCGACAATATCAGCGCGACCATCGCCGTTAACATCACCAAGCTGACGCGGATATTGGTTAAAGCTAGTCCATCCGCCATCAACCACAGTAAAATTATTGTCCTGAGCAACAAATATCGGCCCGAAAGTGCCATTGCTTCTACCTAGAGAGACGTAGACATCACTATTTCCAAAACCGACAATATCATCGCGACCATCGCCGTTTACATCACCAAGCTGACGTGGATATAGGTCAAAGCTAGTCCATCCGCCATCAACCACAGTAAAATTATCGCTTTGAGCAACAAATATCGGACCAAAAGTGCCATTGCTTTGACCTAGAGCGGCGTAGACATTACTATTTCCAAAACCGACAATATCATCGCGACCATCGCCGTTGATATCACCAAGCTGACGCGGATATAGGTCAAAGCTAGTCCATCCGCCATCAACAACAGTAAAATTATTGTCCTGAGCGACAAATATCGAACCGAAAGTACTCATTATAGTGCTCCTTTAATGAATGATCTTGCGGGTAGTAAAACCACGTACCTATTAACTATTCAGTTTTAGTTCCGGGGACTACGGTAATCATTTACAAACCTTTACACGGTAATATTGCTATGACAGATTCTAACTACCAAGCGATGACTGATGAAGAGTTACGGGACTGGGTTCGCTAGTCTCTCAAAGATGTAGAAGCTTTCCACATTCTCATGGATAGATTAGAGTAACGTCCAAAAGTGTTTTGCAGCACAGATGAAGAAATTGAAGCCGAATTACAAAAACGAATTAACCAATCGCGATCACAGTGAAGCATATTGGAGATTAGGTACTTTTTTCATTACCCAGTACCCATTTTTATGATTTTTCAATACCAATGTTATTAATTAAATTCTCTCAATGTTAAAATCATCTATTTCTGTAAATTGCATTAATTACAATATCTTTGATAAGTAGGTAAATAGTTAATAAGCTCAATAAAAGTTGCCCAAATTGAAGAATTGGATCTAACCGCCAGCCTTGAAAAACCAAAATAAATCCGCACAATAGCATTATAATTGGCGTAAATATCGCTTGGATAATATAAAGTGCTAAAGCCCAACTCGTAAGTCTTGCTCCGCGTTTGACCAGCCAAAATACCATAAAAATTAAATAAACTACTCCTAAAAGCAAATAAATAAGTCCCAGTATACTAGCTGAATTTGCTCCAAAGTTAACTTGAGCGAAAGTAAGCATCTATTAAAAATCCTGTTTAATTACAAGCCAAAATTTTAAACCTATTACCAGTTAGGTATAGAAAACCAAAGGTCTTTATTTATAAAAATTGTTGGGTTAAGCAATAGCAAAACCCAACCGATAATTTTTCCTCATCTCTGGTTATAACCTCTATCTTTTTTTGCCAGGAGGTGAATTGCGCTGAGTGAGGTTATCAATTTGCAATTGTTGCCGTCCGTTGGTGATAACTCGCAACATCTCTTTAAGATCCTGCTCGATATTTCCCAAAATGCCATCGGCATAAGCATCAGCACCATCTTCAATTTCTTGAGCATGAGCGATCGCAGTTTGTCGCATCAGCTCTAACTCTTGCTGACAAGCATACCGCTTGCGCTCAATCTCGGCGAGGGTTTCTTGCATTATTCCCTCACACTCGTGTTGCACTTGTCGCCGCAGTTGTTCAGCTTCTTGTTGTGCCTGGTGAATAATATCGCTTTCAGCTAAAATTTGCGCTCTTTTTGCTTGTGCAGCCTCAACAACCTGCTGTCCATACTCTTCCGCCTCCAGCAGAATTTCGTCCTTTTGGTTGAGAACTGCTGCTGCTTCTTGAAAAAGGGATGGTAAAGCAAGGCGGATGTAATCAAGCTGATCTAGCAGCTTTTCTTCATCTATGAGTGTGCGTCCCGTCAGCGGAATCCTGAGACTAGAGAGAACCATTTCCTCTAGGCGGTTGAGTTCCTGCTGAATATCTATGCTTCCCTCTCCGCCGAGATATTCTTGAGAGGGGGGATTGCTTCCGTTGAGATTGGGTTCAACATTGGAGATTTCTGATTGTAGCATTGGTATATATCTAGGGCAATGTGTGGGGGAACGAGATGATCGATAGAGCCACCAAACCTTGCAATCTCTTTTACCACACTACTACTTAAAAAACTATACTCATTTGAGGTTGCGAGAAAAACTGTTTCTATTTGGGTAGAAAGAGTTTTATTGGTGTGAGCCATTTGCAGTTCCACTTCAAAATCTGACACAGCCCGTAAACCCCGGATCAAAACTTGTGCTTGTTGCATTTGAGCATAATTGACGGTAAGACCATCAAAGCTGTCTACTTCTACATTAGGTAGATGTTCTGTAGAAAGACGGATCTGATCTAGCCGTTGCTCCACACTAAAAAGTGGCATCTTGTTAGGGTTCCGTAGTACAGCGACAATCACCCGCTCAAACAGCCGACTACCGCGCTCTATGAGATCGAGGTGTCCCAAGGTAATGGGGTCGAAGCTACCAGGATAAATAGCAATCACAATTTTAAATATATCAAAGTTGTTTAGGTGATTATATTGAAACCATTTTGTTTAACTTACTCAAATCTACCATCTTGCGTTCTCGGTAAGGATGGTAAACTCAATTGTTTTAGCTTGAACCGACAGAAGCCCCGCACCATAGCTGAAAGCTTGGTGTCGGGATGAATGGCGGGACAACTTTTGAAAATTGGAAGATTTTTCCCCAGTTCTAAAACGTGTTCATGCTGTGGTTATGTTCTTGATGAGTTAACGCTCGATATTCGTGAATGGGACTGCCCATCGTGCAAAACTCATCATGACCGTGATGGTAATGCAACACTGAACATCAGAAATGAAGGAATTCGGATATTATCTATGGACGGAGGGAACCCCGTTCTTGCCGTGCCGAGGCGGAGTCAGACCACCTATCTGAAAGGAAAAGGGGCATCTGCCAATGACGCCGGAAGCCTACACCCTATCTGTAACTCAGATGGGTGTTCGGTAGTTCACTGGTACAAGTTATGCTCAACTAAGCGTTAGCAACTAGTGCAAGAGGCAGGAGGCAAGAGGCAGGGAGCTAGGAACTAGTATTTTTACTCAGCACTCAGCGAGAAGTTGGAGCGGAGGCTTCCTCCGTTGGCGAAGCCCGCCGTAGGCATCCAAACTTCGGTGACTCAGCACGGGCTAAACGCCCCGCTTCCGCTAACAGCACTTTCAAGGCAGGAGGAAAGAAAGCTTATAGCATAAGCCTTTACGTTATTGTTGACTGCATAGTTATTTCCACCACACTGCACTAGACTGCTAAATTTGAATACTGGATTTTTACCTACTTCACCACAACATTGTGGAGATTCAAGTATAGTTCCAGTATTCGAGACACCAGAAACTCCGTACTTAGCAAAGTGCGCGGGTAGTTAACGAACTTTTCTAGGTAATTTTTCATGGCACTGGATTTTCCCACTTTGCCCTTGGCGTTTCAATTTACTTCTCCAGGACCGATTCTGGTGAAAATAGGGCCACTAAGTATTCGTTGGTACGGCTTGTTAATTGCCACAGCAGTGTTAATTGGCGTCATCCTTTCCCAGAATTTGGCAAAGCGCCGTAACGTTAATCCTGAGTTGCTAGGCGATTTGTTCTTTTGGTTGTTGATTGGGGCAATTCCTGGCGCACGATTATATTACGTTTTTTTTGAATGGTCAAAATATGCCCCAACTCCAGGAAAAATTTTTGCGATCTGGGAAGGAGGTATTGCCATTCATGGAGCGATTCTTGGTGGCGTTGTGGCTGCGTTAATCTTTGCCAGAATCAAGCAGGTTTCTTTCTGGCAACTGGCAGATTTAGTAGCACCTTCGCTGATTTTAGGGCAGGCGATCGGACGTTGGGGCAATTTCTTTAATTCTGAAGCTTTTGGCGATCCTACTAATTTACCTTGGAAGCTCTATATTCCAGCAGACCATCGTCCTTTAGAATATGTTAGTTTCGACTACTTTCATCCCACCTTCCTCTACGAATCTTTGTGGGATTTAATGGTTTTTGCGCTACTAATAACGTTGTTTTTCCGGTCTTTGTCTGGTAAACCACGTTTGAAGGTAGGCACACTGTTTCTAATTTACTGGCCAGCCTACAGCTTAGGACGCTTGTGGATTGAAGGCTTTCGCACTGATAGCTTGATGCTGGGGCCATTACGGATGGCACAAGTAGTCAGTAGTTTAGGAATTCTATTAGGATTAGTTGGATTAGCTTGGCTTTACTTACTCAAACGCCCTTTACCCGATGTAGTTCCTACTCTTAAGGGAAATGGGGAGAGGGGGGGATGAGGAAGCACGGGGAGCAGGGGGGCAGGGGAGCAGGAGGAAAATTCTTATAACTCCTAACTCTTAACTCCTAACTCTTCACTCAGCACTCAGCACTCAGCACTGTTTTGCCCCATGCCCAATGTCCAAAAAATAAAAATAAAAAATGCCCCAGAGTATTCTCTAGGGCTTAACCAGGGTGCATCTACCATTACTCTCTACTAGGGGAAGAGAGTAAATCCGGAAAGATACTGAGAAAATACCAAAAAAATTTTTGAGGGATTGCCGTGTGTTCTTCTAAAAGTGAATATACAGAAAGCCTAAGTTATAAAAAAACACTAGATGCTGTAGAACCATCTGTGTATATTGTCGGAGCAGGCCCTGGAGATCCTGACTTATTAACGGTGAAGGCGCAAAAATTACTGGCTGTTGCTGATGTGATTTTATTTGCTGATTCTTTAGTACCCGAACAAATTTTAGAACTTTGCCGAAAAGATGCCGAGATAATTAGAACTGCGAATCAGACTTTAGAAGAAATTTTGGCGATTATGATCGATAGAGTGCGATCGCAGCACAAATCTCTAGTCCGTCTCCATTCTGGCGATCCTAGTCTCTACAGTGCCATCCACGAGCAGATGCATCTCCTAAGAGAGGAAAATATTCCTTTTGAAGTCATACCTGGGATCAGCGCCTTTCAAGCTGCTGCTGCCAAACTCAAAGTAGAACTGACTGTCCCTGGTTTAGTTCAAACCATTATTTTGACACGTATTAGTGGACGTACAGAAGTCCCCCCTGCCGAAGAATTAGCCTCTATGGCAGCACATCAGGCTAGCCTCTGCCTATATTTAAGTGCGCGTCACGTCGAAAATGCCCAAGCTAAACTACTCGAACACTATCCAGCCGAAACCCTGATTGCTATTTGCTTTCGCATTGGATGGCCCGATGAAAAAATTAGGGTTGTCCCCCTGAATCAAATGGCAGACTGTACTCATCAAGAAAAACTAATTCGCACTACACTTTATATAATTAGTCCAGCACTCTCAACAACAACAGGGCGATCGCATTTATATCATCCCGAACATAGTCACCTATTTCGCTCATCTCATCAGTGACGTACCCGACGCTGATGCGTAGCATACAGCGCGAGCTTCCCGTTTCATCCGCCGTTGCCACGTTAGGGCGCTAACCTACCCAAACTGAGGTGAGGTAGTGCTGAGTGCTGAGTGCTGAGTATAACCCCATAGTTAAAACTAGGGGATTGAAACAAGGACATATTGTCTTGAAAAATCGCTCCACTTGGGGCTTTGCCCAAGACCGCGTTTTTCGCTTTTTCACACCATGTCGTGTCCCCTTAAAAAATGTTTTTATTTTTTTCATAAATAAATTTAGGGGCTTGGGGTTCTGTATGCTGAGTGCAATTAATTTTACTTTTTACTCAGCACTCATAACTGGGCACTCAGCACTGTTTTAGTGAGGTAGCCCGAAAATACACGTATACAGCTAGATTAAAATTAGATTATTATATAACCGAAATATTACTGTGGTTTTTGAAGGTTTTTATATATGTAAATGGTTGATTTCAGAGGATATACGGTAACAATAACCAAAGCGATCGCGGTACTTTAATTTGAATAAATCTTATATTAGTCAGATTAAAAAACTTAGAGAAGATGACGAACACAGAATATAGAAGCTCAAGCTACTACTCGATTTTAGCCTAACACTAGTACAGTAAAACTCTGACGAATGCCAAACGTAGTTCTCCTTTAGAATCTGAGAGCCACTCTCTAGGCGTATACGCATCTATAAAAGGTCTGAGGTTAAAAACCTCTTCTTTCGCACTTCAGGTTTTGGTGAAGACTTGTGCAATGTGTAGGTTTTTATAATGGAATTTTTAAATAATTTTTTCTCTACTAGCGAGTTTATTCCCCACGGACATTGCTACCTCTGGAAACCAGGATTGGTGTGGTTGCATCTGATTTCAGATGTGTTAACTGGACTTGCTTACTATTCAATTCCAGTCATGTTGGTTTATTTTGTTCGTAAGCGGCGAGATATGCCTTTCGGCTGGATATTCCTAATGTTTGGCACATTCATCGTTGCTTGTGGCACAACTCATTTAATGAATATATGGACGCTTTGGTATCCTACCTATTGGCTATCAGGGTTACTCAAAGCTATCACCGCTTTTGTCTCCGTATTAACGGCTATAGAGCTTGTGCTATTAATGCCGCAGGTACTGACTCTACCGAGTCCTGCCCAGCTAGAGGCTGCAAACTACCAATTAGCCAAGGAAATTGCTGAACGCATACGGACTGAAGAGGTGTTGAGGGAAAGCGAACAACGCTGGCAATTAGCTTTGCGAGGCAATAATGATGGAATTTGGGACTGGAATGTTAAAACCAATGAAGTTTTCTTCTCAGCTCGCTGGAAAGAAATGCTCGGTTATGAAGACCACGAAATTTCTAACCATTTAGATGAATGCGTGACACGAGTGCATCCGAACGATCTTGACTGGGTGAAACAAGCGGTTCAAGATCACTTTGCTCAGAAAACACCGTTTTACATTACCGAGTATCGAGCTTTATGTAAAGATGGCACCTATAAATGGATTTCAGATCGAGGGCAAGCACTGTGGGATGATGATGGTAATGTAGTACGAATGGCAGGTTCGCATACTGACATTACCGATCGCAAGCAAGTAGAGGAGACACTAAATAACCTACTTAACCAATTAGAAAGCATGGTTGAGGAAAGGACAGCAGAGTTAACAAAAATCAATGAATCACTAGAGACAGAAATTACTGAGCGCCAGCGAATAGAAGAAGCATTGCGAGAGAGCGAACAGCGATTTCGGGCTGCATTCCATCAAGCTGCTGTTGGCATTGCCCATGTCGCAATCGATGGAAGCTGGTTGTTAGTTAATCAGAAGCTTTGCGATCTTCTCGGTTACACACTCGAAGAACTACAGTTGCTAACTTTTCAAGATATTACTCACCCAGACGATCTTAATACTAACCTGAAATATGTTGAGCAGATTTTAGCAGATAATATTCAAACTTACTCGATGGAAAAGCGCTATTTCCGCAAAGATAATTCCATAGTTTGGGTTAATCTCACTGTGTCTTTAATGCGCGAATCTAGTGGGGAGCCAAAATATTTTATTTCTGTGGTCGAAGACATTAACGAACGGAAAGCCGCGCAGTGCGAACGCAAGCAGTGGGAGGAGCAAATTAAAGCATCACTATTAGAAAAAGAGGTATTATTAAAAGAAATTTACCATCGGGTCAAAAATAATTTACAGGTTATTTCTAGTCTACTAAACCTGCAATCTGCCTATATCAAAGACCAAGAAGATTTGGTAATATTTCAACAAAGCCAGCAGCGGATTGCATCAATGGCTCTCGTACACGAAAAATTGTATCAGTCTCAAGACTTAGCAAGGATTAATTTTGGTGAATATATTAGAGATTTGGTAGCCAGTTTATTTACTGCTTATGAAGTCAATGAAGATGCGATCGCTTTGACAATCAATACCGAAGATTGTATTTTCCTCGGTTTAGATACAGCAATTCCTTGTAGCTTAATTATCCATGAGCTTGTATCAAATTCCTTAAAATATGCATTTACCAAAAGCATTAATGGTGCAATCAATATTAAAATTAATAAAATAATTAATAACAATTTAATGTTGATAGTTAGTGATAACGGTATTGGCTTACCACCAAACTTTGATTTTAAAAAAATTGCATCATTAGGATGGGAGTTGGTGGATGCCTTAACCCATCAGTTAGCAGGAAATATCAAGATTACAGGCTCTACTGGAGTAAAGTTTCAGGTGACATTTCCTTTACCATAAATACACAATTAATCAAAGATGACAAAGGCAAAAATTTTAGTTGTGGAAGATGAAGCTATTGTTGCTAAAGACTTACAATATCGGCTTAATAAATTTGGTTATACAGTGTCTGCTATTGCTTCTTCAGGAGAAGAAGCGATTAATATAGCAAGAGAAATATCTCCAGATTTAGTCCTGATGGATATCAAGCTTAAAGGGTCAATGGACGGGATAGAAGCTGCTGAAGAAATCTATAAGCGTTTGGATATTCCAGTAATTTATTTGACTGCTTATGCAGATGAAAACACATTAGAACGAGCTAAGATAACTGAGCCGTTTGGCTACCTAATAAAACCTTTTAAAGAAAGAGAACTACAAACAAATATTGAAATAACTTTGACTAAACATGGTTTGGAAAGGCAATTAAAAGCTAATAAAAAATGGCTTGATGCACTTTTAAAAAGTATCAGCGATGGTGTGATTGCTAGCGACTTACAAGATTTAATTACTTTTATGAATCCGGTTGCGGAAAATCTGACTGGATGGAAACAGGAAGAAGCTTGTGGTAGAAATTCCTCAGAGGTATTTAATATTGCTAATGGCGAAACTCATAACCCTATTGAAAGTCCGATTATAAAAGTTCTTCAAGATGGTATTATCGTTAATCTTCCCGCAGAAACAATTTTGATTACTAAAGATGGTGCAGAAATACCAATTGATGACAGCGCTGCACCGATTAAAGATGACAAAGATAAGATTACAGGCGCTGTATTAGTGTTTCGAGATATTACTGAGCGCAAACGAGCCATTGAGGCGCGTCAAAAGCAAATTGAGCAAGAACAACTTGTGGTGCAATGGGAAGAGATAAATCAACTTAAAAATGACTTTTTGAATTTAGTTTCTCACGAATTGCGATCGCCTCTGAGTAATATCAAGATGATGATTCAAATGATACAATTATCGAATAATACTGAGGATGCTCAACGTTATCTAAGATTAATGGAAAGCGAGTGCGATCGCGAACTAGAATTAATTAACGATCTACTAGACTTACAACAACTAGAAAGCTCATCCTATCCAGTTATTACACCTAATGCGTTGCTCTTACAACAGTGGTTACTTTGGGTTATCGAGCCGTTTCAAATTCGTGTTCAAGAACATCAGCAAACTCTACAGTCGAATCTTTCTGCAAATCTCCCGCCGCTATTCTCAGATGGCATTAGCTTGGAACGCATCGTAGTAGAATTGCTCAATAATGCCTGTAAGTACACACCTGCGGGTGGTGAAATTGTCTTAAGTCTAAGTCACAATTCCTCGGAAGCGCCTGCAAAAACAATTATTACTGTCAGTAATTCAGCAGAAATTCCGGTAACAGAGTTACCACGGATATTTGATAAATTTTATCGTCTCCCCAATGCAGATATCTGGAATCAAGGTGGTTCGGGATTAGGTTTATCTATAGTACAGAAATTAGTCGAACAATTGCAAGGAAACATTCAAGTAGAAAGTGGCAATGGATGGACTACATTCACTCTTACATTAACTGATTTATATAGCAATCCGATTTGATTCAGTGAATTACTCGTAGAGACTAGGGAAGGTGGGGCCCCCTTTGGGGATAAGGGGTAATGGGGACTCTTAAGAAGGAATAAAGGTGTACTGTGACATTCACGCTTGCCATTATGTCCTAACCTATATGACTACGGCTATAAAACTTCATAAATTTGATTGTTCTTCATGTTGGGTTTTACTGTCATCCAACCCAACCTGCATTAATAGATTTTATGTTAATTAATTAACCATACTTGATATGAGATAATTAAAGCAAATTATTAAATATCAAAAAATGTCATTAACTATATCTTCCACACCTCAAGGTTTTAGTGCATTCATCACTAATTTGGGAATACGAGATACAACTGATGATTTTGTATTTATTAAATCATCAGTTCCTTGTGTTGCAGATGGAGTGTTCACTCAAAGTCTTTTTGCTGGGCCAAGTGTTACTATTAGTCGTGATAACTTAAAAGATTCACAAGCACAAGGAATTGTCGTTATATCTAAAAATGCAAATGTAGCTAATGGTTCTGTTGGCATTGCTGACGCCCAAGAGGTTCTGCAATTAGTTGCAACTGAAACTGGAATTGCTGCACATAATATTGTGATAGCTTCTACAGGTGTAATTGGCAGACGTTACCCGATTGAAAAAATCCGGGGTGGTTTATTAGGATTGGGTAAAAAATTGACTGATGCTGATTTTCATGCTGCTGCTCGTGGTATTATGACCACCGATACAGTAGCGAAAATAGCTACACGGCAAATAGGAAATGCCAAGCTAGTAGGAATTGCCAAAGGTGTTGGCATGATTGAGCCTAATATGGCTACACTCCTAACTTTCTTTTTTACTGACGCTGCAATTTCTGCAAATAACCTTCGTTCTATTTTTCGCTCTACTATAGATAAAACTTTTAATTGCCTGAGTGTAGACACTGACACTTCTACTAGTGACTCTGCCGTGATTCTTGCTAATGGAATAGCTGGTGAAGTTTCAGAACCAGATTTGAAGAATGCATTGCAAGAAGTTGCACAGGAATTAGTGCTGAAAATTGCACGAGATGCAGAAGGTGCTACTAAGATAATTGAGGTAACTGTAGATTCAGCGATTAACTATGCACAAGCTAAAACAGTAGCGAAAGCAATTGTAAATTCACCATTAGTAAAAACTGCTGTTTACGGAGCAGATCCGAATTGGGGAAGAGTTGCTATGGCTATAGGCAAATGTGAAAACGAACAGCAGATAAATCCAGAAAGAGTTGTTATTAGTTTTGATAATGTGAAAGTTTATCCTAGTAGCTTAACTGAGGCAAATCTAGAACAGTTACGGCAAATTATGTCTAAAGATAAAGTAGATATTCATGTTAGTCTTAATATTGGCGATGCTTCTGCAACTGTATGGGGTTGCGATCTTTCAGAGGGTTATATAGAAATTAATGGTAAATACTCAACTTGATTAGACTTGTTGCACAAATGTAAAATTTGCCCTCATCTCCCAACCCCTTCTCCCAATTTTGGGAGAAGGGGAGCGAATTTTAAAGTTACTCTGCCAATACAAGTGGAAACTAATTGAGTTAAATATCTCCTAAGTTTAAGAGTACGTTGCCACTGGTTCATCAAATTTTTCCTTTGAATCTGGAGTATTTAAAATTAGATCCTGTAAAGGGTTATTATAAAACGGTGGCTAAGAAGAAATATTTTTTTCTCAATAACTTATTTAAGATATCAAGGAGAAGTAGTTTTAGAAAGTTCTGGACTGCGAATGATGATATGTCCCTTATCACTTTCTTGAATAGCTAAAACTGACGGTAGCTCATCAGATTTTGCATTTTGGGGCAATGCTCGAAATAAATAAATCCAGCCGCCACGTTCTAGGAGTAAGCGCCAGACTCTCGGTTGTTTTGGATTGCTGATATCATTATCTTCCCTACCTCGCAAGTCATCGAATAAACCGCGATGCCTCCGGCGGGCTACGCCAACGCCAATTATGCGATAACCTTTCAAAGATGGATCGGCAAATATATCATCAAGTTTGCGCCCCACAGCAAACTTTTCTTCCGGTGTAATTAACGCTACAACAGGTAAAGTGGAGTTTTGACCCGCGTCTCGTCGTGCATCTGCAATGCCTTGCCAACGAGCTAACCAAAATATCACAATTAATACCCAGGATACTATTACTATCTCATTGACTAGCGATCGCAGAAAATCAACTGAACGCAGTTGTCCAGAACTAAATTCAGCTAGAGACTTTAGCTGTTTAGCTGTCCATGAGCGTTTGTGTTGAGTTGCAGAGATGATGCGACTAACTAGTAATTGGCTGGCAGAGACTACCGTATCACTGATGATTTTAATTAACCATAACGTTGCCTGAATTGCGATCGCAGCGATAAAAAATGCGATCGCTGTTTTGCATATTGCCCAACCATCTCCCAGAAATATTTGCAGGGGAACTATCAAAAAAGACTGTGCAGGTAAGTCGAGAGTATTGACTTCTAGCTGAAAAAAGTAGAAGTATGACCAACGGTAAATCCAGCCTGCAAAGAAAAGCGCCGCACCCAGTAAGCCAACTACACTTGTGAATTTACCTAAAATATTGGTTTCCTGGTTAGGGGTTTGGGTCATAGGGGAGATGGGAGATGAGGGAAACAATCTCGTAACTTCAGGCTCAGATCCCTTGCTTCTTAAAGAAGTCAGGGATCTTGTTGTGATTTTACAAAAATTATATATATGCTTTGGAAGTTTAATGAGAAAGTTAAATATAGTCAAATATACTGTAAAGCCATGAAAGCTTTTTTCCAGGGATGGGTTGTGGCAATCTTAGTAATGGCAGCAGCGATCGCAGGAAACATCAAAACTGTAATGGGACAGGATATCAAGAGAGAAAATTTCTTGTTGGCACAGACACCAGTCAATGCAGATGAATTAGAACTTGCAGTGGCATTACCAGAGTTAGCAGAGGTCATGCTCAAAGGGGGTGAGTCAAGCAGTGGTCGAGTAATAGGAATTGATGCACAAGGGCAAGCACTATCAATTCAGCGTAGTGATAAAACTGCCACAATTCCCCTGAGCCAAATTCAAAGAGTAGTCTTCAAGAATGGGGCGTTAGTTTACAGAAGCAATGGGCGGCAAATTATCCGGGGTGAGCGCGATCGTCCTATAGGTAAACTAGTAACTTGGAGTGGTATACCTCTAAATACTTTTACGGTAAAAAATCCTACTCAGGGTCAAGCAGTGGTGAAGCTCAAACCACCTGTAGTTTCCACAGCACAGTTGCAGGGTATTCAGTCAGTGGCGAGAAATCGGCAATATGTGGTAGATGAAATCCAGTTTAATTCGCAACAAAGAACAATCACTATTCTGGCAAAACCTTATTAATCGTTAATTATTTGAGCAACATGTTCTTTACGATCACTTCAACGTTAGTAACTACAGCTTCAACGTTAGTAACTACAGCTTTAGCATTAATAACTACAGCTTTAGCATTAATAACTACAGCTTTAGCATTAATAACTACAGCTTCAACATTGATAACAAACGATTCAGTTGTTTTAACAACAGCTTAAGTATTTCTTATAGTAACATCAGCGTTAGTAACAACAGCTTCAGCATTAATAACAAACGCTTAAGTTGTTCTAACAACAGCTTAAGTATTTGTTATAGCTGCTTCAACGTTAGTAACCACAGCTTCAACATTCCTAACTACAGCTTCGCCTGATGCTCAATGAAAACTGATTATATCTGTAATATATGAAAAAAATTCTCACCAGTTTTTTGGCTTTGGGTATTTGTCTAACGCCTATAACAGTGATGCTGATAGCTCAACCCACCTGGGGACAAACTCAAAACTCCCAAGCGCAAGAAGCAGAAAGACTGTTAGAGCAAGGGATAAAACTGACACAGCAGCAGGAACACCAACAGGCAATACAAATATTACAACAAGTTCTAACCATTGCACGAGAACTCAAAGACCAAAAACTGGAAGCAACTGCACTACTTGGGCTTGGCTTTAACTACGACGCATTAGGAGAAAAGCAAAAAGCACTCAATTTTTACAACCAAGCTCTGCCCCTTATTCGTGCTGTGGGCGATCGCTCTGGTGAAGCGACTACACTCAATAACATTGGTGGAGTCTACTCCGCTTTAGGAGAAAAGCAAAAAGCACTCGATTTTTACAACCAAGCTCTGCCCCTTATTCGTGCTGTGGGCGATCGCACAGGTGAAGCTCGTACACTCAATAACATTGGTAAAGTCTACGACGATTTAGGAGAAAAGCAAAAAGCACTCGAATTTTACAACAAAGCTCTGCCCCTTTGGCGGGCTGTGGGTGATCGCTCAGGTGAAGCGACTACACTCAATAACATCGGTCTAGTCTACGACGATTTAGGAGAAAAGCAAAAAGCACTCGAATTTTACAACCAGGCTCTGCCCCTTATTCGGGCTGTGGGCGACAAGGCAGGTGAAGCTCTCATTTTGGGCAATATTGGTGGACTCTTCCAAAGTACAAATCGACCAACTGAAGCTATTACTAATTTAGAACAATCTCTCCAAATAAGCTTAGAAATGCGCCGGGGTTTACAACGGGAAAATCGCCAAAAGTTTTTACAAGAAAACGATGCAACTGCTTTAGTCAATGTCCTCATTGATCAAAAAAAATACGCTCAAGCCTTTGAATGGGTTAACCTATTCACTACAGCCGACCTTGCTGATTATACTCGCCTGATTAATGCCAAAGTTGCCAATCCAGAAGCACAGAAAGCCCTTCATGACTGGAGTAAAAAAAATCAACAATTGGAATCTCTGCGACAACAACTGCAAAGCGATCGCTCCGAAAGCTTACCCCAACAAATTCGGCAATTAGAAGCTCAAGTTTATTCAGAAACTGAAAATATTTCTCGCCGTTTCCCTGAAGTAGCAGAACTATTTGAAACTACACCCGCAGATATTAAAAACCTTACATCTTCCATCCCCGCAGGAACGGTTGTAGTTCAACCTGTCTTGCTGACTAATGTAAGAGATATGCCCAATAATGTTGCCTTTTTTATCTTCACTAAAGGCGAGTTGAGCGTTATTAAAAAATCTATTGACCCCACTGAATTTAATAAACTTATCACTCAATACTTGAAAGAGGTACAAGATGACAGTGATTCTAGCTACACTGAAACTGGCGGCAAACTTTATGATATTCTTATTCGTCCTATAGAAAACAAAATTAAGGCTTTATCCCCCAAAGAACTGAGTATTATTGCTACTGATCAACTGCGCCATTTACCTTTTGAAACTCTTTACGACAGTAAAACCAACCAATTTCTGATCCAGAAATATCCTGTCAACTATCTCACTCGCATTTCTAATAATTCCCTAAAATCTCCAGGTGTGCAAAATGCTGTATCCCGCAAAACACAAGCTGTTTTAGCATTTGGTAATCCAGTAACCAGTAACCCGCAAAATCTCCCGGGTGCAGAAGCAGAAGTCAGAAATATTAAGGAAATACTCCCAGACAGTGAATTTTATATTAATAAAGAAGCTACCTTAGAAAAGTTTAGATCCCAAGCTTTGCGTTTTTCCTTTTTGCACTTAGCAACTCACGGCTGTTTTCAAACTGAAGATTGCAAAAAAGTCAATTTAAAAAATAATACGTTACTATTTGCTGACAAACCCTTAGACATTGCCAATGCTGCTCTTTTAGGTTTACAAGGCACACAATTGATTACTCTTAGTGCCTGTCAAACTGCTGTAGACACTAATAATGGTGAAGGTATTGCAGGAGTTGCTTATATATTTGAGCGGGCTGGTGCTAAAGCTGTGATGGCAAGTTTGTGGACGGTTGATGATGAAGCAACTCAAGAATTGATGGTTGATTTTTATCAGAATCTCAAGCTAGGTATGACCAAGGGGGAAGCTTTGCAAAAAGCGAAGTTGAAGCTAATTGCAGACCATCGCCATCCTTTTTATTGGTCGCCATTTGTGTTGATTGGCGATGCACGCTAAAGTAATTCGTAATTCGTAATTCGTAATTAAAGTTAATTTAGAGCCAAGGCGAATGGAATTTGCGGCTACACAGGCAAAGTCCGCCTCCGTGGACTAAAAGGTTATTTGAAAAGTGGTTGGCTGTGATGTTAGGCACTAACTGATCCCCCCTAGCCCCCCTTAAAAAGGGGGGAACCGGAATCAAAGTCCCCCTTTTTAAGGGGGATTTAGGGGGATCTAGAATGTTTTGTTACCGATAAGAAAACTTTTCAAACATCCTCTAAGAAAAATTGAGGGTTTGAAACCTACGGAGGTGGGTTTTGTTTGTGTAGACATGGTTTATAACCGCCGACTTTACTACAAACAGATTTACTCACAGCAACTTATCTGGTGTAATTGGCAGATTGCGAATCCGCTTACCTGTGGCATGATAAACTGCATTAGATATAGCAGCCGCTACCCCAACAATCGGAAGTTCCCCCAAGCTTTTGGTTCCTAGTGCATTCACATAAGGATCGTGTTCTTCAATAAATTGCACTTCCATATTGGGGATATCTGCATGAACGGGTATCAGGTAATCGGAAAGGTTAGTACCAACTATTCTGCCGTGATTAGCATCCATTACAGTTTTCTCCATCAGCGCCATCCCAATTCCCCAGGTAATCCCGCCGATAACTTGACTCCGTGCTGTCTTGAAGTTGAGAATTCGCCCTGCATCATAAACGCCTACGCAACGTCTAACTTTGATTTCTCCTAACAATTCATCAACTGCAACTTCGACAAATATCGCCCCAAATGAGTGTTTGGCGTATTGTTGGCTTTCTGGGTTGAGTGAGGATTCCTCTGTAAATTCTAAACTTTCTAATCCATGACGGCGCAGAATATCAGTGTAGCTGTCTCGCTTCGATGGGTCTTGTTTTAAGAATATTTCCCCTGACTCAACGGTAATATCTTCTGCTTGCAAACCATAAAGCAGAGAATTTGCATCTGCGATCGCCATTTTAATTATCTTATCCCGTGCCGCGATCGCTGCTTTATATACCGCCGGGGAAACACTCGCAACGGTAAGTGAGTTCCCTGTAATCGGGGCTTTAGGAAGATTAGTATCACCTAATTCAAACTGCACTGGTAATCCCAAGACTTCAGCAGCTACCTGCGTCATCACTGTATAAGTACCAGTACCGATGTCTTGAGTACCACTTTGTACTTTCACTTCTCCAGTGGCAAAAATTTCTACCTTAACTGATGCAGTTCTAGCATTGGTGGGAAATGTCGCACTTGCCATTCCCCAACCAATCAGGAAATGATGATCTCGCATGGAACGGGGAACTGGATTGCGTTGTAACCAACCAAAAATTTCTGCCCCTTTTTGATAACATTCTTTCAGAGATTTACTTGACCAAGGTAATCCTTTATGCGGATCGATATCTGCATGATTTTTTAATCTTAGTTCAATTGGGTCGATATTTAAGGTGTATGCCAATTCATCCATTGCCGATTCTAAGGCAAACATTCCCGGCGCTTCTCCTGGCCCTCGCATAAAGGTTGGTGTGCCGGCGTTGATGCGTCCCAAACAGTATTTAATTTCCAAATTGGGACAGGCGTACATCATTGTTGTTGCTGCACCCACTGGTTCGGCAAAGTCATCAAACAGGGAAGTTAAAGATGTCCCAATTTGCTCGATCAGGGTTAGTTTACCTTCTTTGGTTGCACCTAACGTTAGCTGCTGCTGAGTTTCGGATCTGTGGCCGCAAGCAGTGTACATTTGCGATCGCGTTAGCACTACTTTTACAGGGCGTTTTACTTGACGAGCTGCGATCGCTGCTAAAATAGTATGCGATCGCAACAGTGCCTTACAACCAAATCCGCCGCCTAAATATTTGGAGATGACGCGGACATTTTCTTCGGGAATATTCAGAATAGATGCAATTCGGCTTTGGGTTGCAGAAACGCCTTGAGTGGTTTCATACAGCGTCAAATTATCCCCTGACCACATTGCGATCGTTGCAGAAGGTTCTAGGGGATTATGATGTTCTATTGGCGTGGTATAAACTTGCTCTACTAAGACATCTGCCTGTCCTTTCCCCGATTCAACATCCCCTCTGGTGATTTTAGCTGGCACCATGCCAAAAAATATTGATTCGGGTTCAAATATTTCTACACGTGCCATTGTGACTGTCGGAATGGCTTCCTCGTAGATAATTTTTATCCTAGAGGCAGCAGTTTCGGCTTCTTCTAAAGTTTGGGCAATTACAATCCCCAGATGTTGACCATCGTAGTAAATGTTATGGTCTTTTTCAGTTGACTGAGGTTGTGGAGGGCCAAAGAAGGGTATTTTTACCAGAGATGGGGTTTGTTGGTAAGTAACGACATCTAGCACACCAGGGGCGACTGCGGCTGCGGATGCGTCTATTTGGATAATTTTACCACTGGCGATCGCGCTTTGAAAAATCACTCCATAAGTTAAATTCTCTATTGGCACATCGGCTGTGTAAGGTGCTTCTCCCGTTACTTTCAGTCTGCCATCAACGCGATCGAGTGGTTTCCCAATAATTTTATTCATATCAATTAATTATTACTCCTCTTCCTTGTCCCCTTGTCCCACAACTGAGAGTGCGCGTACCAAAGCGCGTTTGACTAACTCAATTTTGAATTCATTGTGTGTTTGCGGTTTTGCTTCTTTGACGGCTGCTTCTGCTGCGGCTGTAAAGATATCTTCGTTAATTGCTTTCCCTTTTAGAAATTCCTCAGCTTCCCAAGCACGCCAAGGTTTGGGTGCTACTCCCCCAAAAGCGATGCGTGCTGATTTTATCGTGTCTTGTTCTATATCTAAAACAACAGCTACAGAAACGAGAGCAAATTCGTAAGAGGCTCGATCTCTTACTTTTAAATAATAGGACTTATATGCAAAATCTGGAACTTCAATAGCAACAATTAATTCTCCAGGCTGTAATAGAGTTTCTTTTGCTGGTGTTTCGCCTGGTAAGAGATAAAAATCATGAATTGAAATTCGCCGTGCTTTCTCTATTCCTTGGATGCAAATTACTGCATCTAATGCCGTCAAAGCTACAGCTAAATCGGAAGGATGAACGGCAATGCAATGTTCACTAGCCCCGAAAATAGCGTGCATTCGATTGTAACCTGTAATTGCCGAACAACCTATACCGGGAGTGCGTTTATTACAAGGAAAAACCGGATCGCGAAAGTAGCCACAGCGGACTCGTTGCAGTAAATTCCCGCCGACTGTTGCCATATTTCGTAGTTGCGGTGAAGCGCTTTGTAATAAAGCTTGGCTAATTACGGGATAACATTCTTGAATTTTCGGATGAAAAGCCACATCGCTCATTCGAGAAATAGCACCAATGCGGATTCCCTGAGATTGAGATTCAACATTTGCTAAGGGCAAACTATTAATATCAATTAATATATTCGCTGTTTGGACTCCATCTTTCATTAATCCCAGTAAATCTGTGCCACCAGCAATAAATGCAGCAGTTTTGTCTTGCTCAACTGTGGCGATCGCAGTCTCTTGTGAAGTAACTTTAGCATAACTAAATGGCTGCATCTTCCATTTCCTCTAGCACATCCCGAATTGCCGCAATAATATTTGGATATGCTCCACAACGGCAAAGGTTTCCACTCATCTTTTCTCGAATTTCTATTTTAGATTTTGGTGATTCTTCTAATATCATCCCTACGGCTGATACAATTTGACCCGATGTGCAGTATCCACATTGAAAAGCATCATGGGTGATAAAGGCTGTTTGCATGGGGTGGAGTTTACCATCTTGTGCTAATCCCTCAATTGTGGTGATTTCAGTACCGATGTGCATGATTGCTAGAGTCATACAAGAGTTAATTCGCCGATTATTAACTAATACAGTACACGCACCACATTCACCGCGATCGCAAGATTTTTTAGTGCCCATCAAACCTAGCTTTTCTCGAAGTGCATCTAGTAATGTCACACGAGGTTCTATCTTCAGGGAGTAAGATATATTATTAACATTTAGTGATAATTCTACTTCCTCTGAACCGAATATTTTCGTTTCTGGGGTAAATGAATCTGAAGTTATTAGAGCTAAGGAATTTTTTTCCATGTCTCATGTAGATAATAATTACATCATTTACTATAGTAGCGATAAAAAGTCTACGGTTGTTCTAAGTTGACTTCCTGACATTTATAAATCGAGAGTGAATTCTGACTTAATAATATGAACGCAAATCTCACTCAGAAATTATCCCAACCTATAGTAGAGAAAGTTGCGATTGTCGGTGCTGGCCCAGGCGGTTTGGCTGCTGCGATCGCACTGAGAAGCCAAGGGATAGAGGTTCAAGTATACGAAAAAGCCCAAGAATTTCGTCCGGCGGGAACTGGACTAGGACTAGCTCCGAATGGCTTGAATTTTCTAGATGCGATCGCACCAGGAATTGTCGAAACCCTCAAAAGTTCAGGATGCGAAGTTCACCACACGGTTTTAAAGAATATTCAGTCTGAGACAATCCGAACTAACGCAACTAAATATTTAGAGCAACAATATGGACAATCGTTGTTAACTATTTGGTGGTATCGTCTACAGCAAGTCTTAGCCTCTCAATTGCCATCTGATATCATTCATCTCAATCATCGCTGCATCGGCTTTGAGCAAGATGCAAACGGTGTGGAAATTCATTTTGATGGCGAAAAATCAGTAGATGCAGATTTGCTGATTGGGGCTGATGGCGTTAACTCTGTGATCAGAGAAACTTTATTTGGCGAGGGGAAACCTAATTATATCGGTAGTATGTGTTGGCGTGCCGTCATTAAGTATCGCCACGAGCTATTTAATGACTATGAACTAGTTTTTGTCAAAGGCAATCAACAGTTTATGTACCTTCTGAATGTGGGCGGCGGCTATACCAGTTGGATTAGTCGGAAGTTCTCGCCTGAGTACTCCCTTTCTCACAGCGCTGATCAAGTGAAGTCTCGTATTCTCCATGAATTAGCCGACTGGGATGAATCCTTCCGGGCGGTGGTAGAAGGGACACCAGCCGCGGAAATTTGGGAAGGGCCGATTTGCGTAGGCGTAGCCCGCCGTAGGCATCGCCCACCGTTAACTCAATGGAGTCAAGGCAGAGTCACTCTCTTAGGCGATGCGGCTCATCCAATGGCACCTGCAATGGGACAAGGAGCCAATACCACTTTTGAAGATGCATACCAACTACGAGAGTGTTTTTCTGATTCAGCTAATCTGCAAGAAGCTCTGACTAGCTACGAACAGTGTCGCATCGAGCGGACAAAACTCATTCAAGCTCGTAGTGCCTTGGGTGAAATGCGATACTATGACATTAACACCGTGGCATCTAACGGGCAGACGCAAGAGCGTCAAATGAGTCTTAATGATGATTTTCACAAATGGGTGTATAACTTTAAGCCATCTGTAAAAAGTTAAATTCTAGTGTGGTATTAAGAAGCTTACTTTTATCACAGCAAGCTCTAATCTTATCGAGTAATTTAAGCCTATCAGAAGTGACTGTTTTTAGTCAAGCCCTCAAACACAACAAATTCGTTGAATAATTGAGAATTACTCGCACAAAATCAATATAACTTAATCTAATTGTTAATTTTTATGAAAAGCTAATAGTTATCCAATATAGGAATCATATTTGATTTCTGAAATTATCTACGTAGCTGGGGATGGTGGGGCCCCCTCTGGGGATAAGGGGTAATGGGGAGTAGGGAGTAGGGAATAGGGCTGAAGGCTTTTCGAGTTGTACGGAGTTTTTTCACGCGATCAAATCATAGTCCTATACAGCAATACGGTTCAGTTAAGGAAATTTATCCGTTGAGGCAGGCAGGGGGAGCAGGGGATGCAGGGGAAGCAGGGGGAGAAAAAAAAGCTTATCTGAACCGTATTGTCCTATACAGTAGACTTCTTGCATAAATCAAAAAAAGAACCCCTCCCCGCAGACTCTTAGGGATTAAGGAAGGGGTGCTAGGGGACTTTTGCAAGAAACTCCATGAGTGGCGCTCACAAGGAACAATGAAAATACCTCTTTCCCAGTCCCCAGTCCCTATTTTTAAGGCAGCTCTAGTTCAGAATGAGCAACAAAACCCAGATGTAGAGACGTGATTTATTGCGTCTTGAAATAGCAATTATCTAGACGAATAACTATTCATCCAAGTGTATTGAATTGCTATTAGCTTTTTGGAGTAAATTGAAGTATTAAATCTCGCTTTCGAGTTGCTAATTTACCCCTATTTTCGGTCGAGATTGAGCACAATTAATCCGTTTAGCGTCTAGTTTGAAGTTCCTGAAAATTCTCAATTGTCAAAAATATTTCTTCATCAGCTATTTGACTATTGTAATCGATACTAATTTTAGTTGGATAGCCAAGTTTAGCATTATATTCTACATCCAGGTTGTATGCCTTACGGTTGATAGCATCTTGAATCACATTAAAGAGTTCGGGAATTGTGTCATATTTTTGAAAAAATTCTGGATTAACTGGTTTACCAGTAGCTACAGAAGTGATTGAAATTGTTTGACCATTACGTACTCGAATAACTACTGGGCCTCTAGCATCTGGTATGCAGAAGCAACTGTTGCTAACGGTAATGCGATAGTTATAAATATTTGCCCGTTCCCACAAACGCTTATTAAATCTCAATCGTCTGGAATTCAAGTTATTATTCGTTGGGCTTTGATATTGTACTTTATCCGCGGTAGTTTCGGATATAGCTGGTAGGTTCATACCTAGAGATAGCAATAGTGTTGCACTGATAATGATCGGTAAACGCATATTCATTGATTTCTTAGTTTTACAAACTCTAACTATTATTATACTACAAAAAGTTTCAACTTTTATACGAAAGGCTATTTAAATAAACTTCATCTTTTAATTAATTTTTTTTCGTAGTTCAATAAACCTGTATTTTTAAGAATATCCATCCATCTTCTGCCTCTGCAACCTCATACTTCATGCAAAAGAAAACTGCTGTATAATCCTCCTCGTACTTGAAGTAAGCTGTTGGACATTTAAGTTGCATACAGCAGATTGCAAGTAAGTGAGGTACAAAATCCAGGACTAATTTATTAGATATAAAGAGTTTCTACCTCTTCCCTCCTGCCTCCTGCCTTCTGCCTCCAAACCCGTAACTTTGTACTTCATGCAAATGAAAACTGCTGTATCTTGGGCGGGCGAGACGCCCACCCTACAATAAATGTACAATTTTAGATTATGCAAACTAGATGTGGTTCAGCTTATGAGGAGGATTCAATGATCCCAAATTAGCAATATTGATGATTGCTAATTAAGATTTATAGCAATCCTAAATGAGATTGTGAAAAATATAGATTAGAAAACGAACCACCTTCTCTACGGAACGCTACACGTTCGCGTAGCGTCTCGTTAGAGAAGGACGCAAAGGAAAGAAGAAAGAGAGATATAATTTTCACGAATGATTTAGGACTACTATAGCTGCAAGCTTGCAGACATGCCTTAGCTTCTAGGATTTTGAGAGATGTTTATACCAATTCGCAATTCGCAATTCGCAATTCGCAATTAAGAAACTTAGATGCAGCAAGACTTTCCTGTATTACATCTGTTGCCTGATTTTAGAGAATTGGTATTACGCAACTATCTCAAAGTTTGTAGCTGATAATAATGGTGGGGCTGTGTATTGATTGTTATCGTTATCAATGTTGGCAAACAGACTACCTGTCCCCAAGCCTGGTGATGTCAAGTTTTGGTTGAAGAACAAGTTGCCAGTTCCAAGACTGTAAGTAATGAGTCCATAGCTAGTTGCAGCTGCTGCATCATTAGCTACTATCGTAATTTGGTACGGATTATTAAGTCCGGTAAAAGTTGTCTTATCAAGGACAATTTTATCGCTATAGCTACTGAAGTCAGTAATTTTATCTACACCGAGATCGGCACTATTGTACCCAAAACCTGAGTTGAATACAAAGCGATCGCTACCAGCACCACCAGTCAGGATGTCATTACCTTTACCACCTCGTAATATATCGTTACCAGCATCTCCATAGAGTAAGTCATTGCCAGCACCACCATAGAGAATGTCATTACCTTCACCACCAAAGGCTCTCAAAGGTGTCGCTGTACCACTACCATCGAGGAAGTCATTGCCAGCCCCACCTGTGAACCATACCGCATTTACAGAAGTGCCTGACAGGTTATTGACATCGAGGATGTCATTACCACCCCCACCATTGATTTCAAACCTCTCTGCACTATCTACAGTCAGAGTGAAGGGAACCAAGTTCAGCCGATCAAAGATTGCTCTACCTTGAGCATCTTGTTGCAGGCGGAAGTTATCTCCTACACCCGCGCCGTTGACCTCAACCACGTCATAGCCAGCATTACCACTGATTCTGTCGCTACCATCACCATTGTTCCAGATCAGGCGATCGTTGCCGTATCCACCAGTGAAGGTGTCGTTGCCACGATTTCCAACTATGATATCGTTCCCGTCCCCACCAGATAGATAGTCGATACCATCGCCACCTCGTAACAGGTCGTTACCAGTATCACCATAGAGGTTGTCATTACCAGTACCACCTGTCAAGCTGTCATTACCCTCTCCACCAAAGGCTCTCAATGGTGTCGCTGTACCACTACCATCCAGCACATCATTTCCAGCCCCACCTGTAAACCATACCGCATTTACAGAAGTTGCTGATAGGTTGTTGACATCGAGGATGTCATCACCACCCCCACCATTGATTTCAAACCTTTCTGCACTGTCTACAGTCAGAGTGAAAGGAACCAAGTTCAGCCGATCAAAGATTGCTCTGCCTTGAGCATCTTGTTGCAGGCGGAAGTTGTCTCCCACACCCGCGCCGTTGACCTCAACCACGTCATAGCCAGCATTACCACTGATTCTGTCGCTACCATCACCATTGTTCCAGATCAGGCGATCGTTGCCGTTTCCACCAATGAAGGTGTCGTTTCCACGATTTCCAACTATGGTATCGTTTCCGTCCCCACCAGATAGATAGTCGATACCATCGCCACCTTGTAACAGGTCGTTACCAGCATTTCCATAAAGGCTGTCATTTCCACCCAAACCATTGAAGTTATCAGAAGCGGCATTACTAACACCTACATCTGCTCCATTAGTCGGCCCTGGGCCAGGAATCCAAGTTACTGCCATGATAAATACTCCTAATTCTTAATTTATCTAAGTGAACAATGAGTTCCTAATACTTCATTTTTAAGAAATGTATGGAAGTACTAGTTTCTCTCTACGAACTACAAAACTTATAGTTTTTAGCTGCTAAGTATTAATCAGAGATATGTTCTTCTTTTATGCAGAAGATCGGTTTTTGTAAAATTTATTCACTATGAGTTTTAGAGACAGACCTGACCTTTTCACGTCATTTTAAAAAGAGGGAATAGCTTGTGAATGCCTTTTGCAAGCTAGCTTTCGACTGTTTGAACTATTTTTGTTAAAGTTTAAAATAGTGCTTATAATCTGCGAGGATTAAATACCTATTTGTTAAATTTACCACCTGATAGCTAAGTATATTGCTCAACTAATATGTATTGATTGCACAGTTACTAATCATTTTTATGAAAAGAGCTAAATCTGATTAAAAGCAATACCAAAAAAGAATTTCAAGCGTTAGGACAAAACGTACAATCAGTATCTTACTTAGTGTAATAGACATTACATTCAACACAGGATTTGGTGTCATCTGTTTTTAGGAATACCCATCCATAGTCCAATCTTCAAGACATAAATTAGGAACTTTGCTAAAATCTCTTTGATTACGCGTAACCAAAATTGCCCCCTTAGCCAGAGCGGTCGCAGCAATTCTTAAGTCTTGTGTACCTATCTGGATTTTTTGCTGGCGCAAACTTTGGTAGCAACTGTATGCTGCCTCATCAAACTCCAGCAAATTCATATTACAAAAGTAAATCTGGGTTATTCGCAAATTTCGATGAGCAACTGCTAACAATTCTGGTTTAGTAGCACATTTGCTGATAGAAGCTAGTCTGCCTTTCAACTGTTCTTCTAGTGTGACTGTTGTAATAAATATGTTGGAACTTCCGACAGCTTGAGCGCGTTGTAGAATTTTAGAATTACCATGTTGAGAAAGAGTAACATGATCGGTATCGAGGATATATTGGCTCAAGCTGACTGATTCTCCTCTAAAGAAGCTTCATAAGCAGCAACTTCTGCATCTAATTCACGTCGATTTGCAGCTATATCTTCTACAAAATCATCAAAAAGTGGGTCATCTTTAAAAATACCATCAAACTTAACCCAAGGATTGGACTCTTCAACCTGCTGTTCATATATCAAGATTGGCAAACAGCACAACCGCAATGTAACCCACCAGAAGTAGGACATAAGTGGACTTGAGAATTCATTATCATTAATTAACCCGTGAGCCATGCGGTTTCTTAAATTGCTACCTGCACGCTCAATCAGTAAGCCCTTGAGATCAAATAGTGTGTCCTCATCAAAAATCGCAGTTATCTCTGGACGGTAAAGGAGCTGATTTAAATCATATTCATTCTGAATTCCATGTTCGAGTTTAGAAGATATTGCACCCTGCTGCTGCCAAAGTATGTGGCGAATAGAATTCTCAAT
Source organism: Nostoc sp. ChiQUE01b (assembly GCF_034531255.1). Taxonomy (NCBI): domain Bacteria; kingdom Bacillati; phylum Cyanobacteriota; class Cyanophyceae; order Nostocales; family Nostocaceae; genus Nostoc; species Nostoc sp. ChiQUE01b. Next base: position 92,456 of record NZ_JAVRBM010000026.1, read on the forward strand.
TTGAGGAATGAGAATATGAGTAGATGTGAAAAAATCTCCAATTAATCCAGCGTAAAGCCCTTTTGCATACTGGTATTCTCGGTCTGGAGGTACAAAGGGGCTATGTGAAACAATTGGAAGTAAGTCCTCAAGTCGTACACTGTGTTCCAGATTTATATGATATCTAGCTGGTTCAATAGATGTTTGAGCATGAAAAGTTTGATAATATACTGCGTTTGTGTACATCTCAAACTGAATCGCTTTCTCAGCTTCTTCAGAGTTACTAGATAATACTGAGCTAGATTGTCGGGCTACAACCTTACCCATATTATTGATCATAACTACTGGGAAATGATGAGACGTAACATACTGATGAGTTATATTTTGCACTTCCTGTCGAAGATGTGAAACTAACGGTGAAGTCCCCAAAAAAGCCAATGAAAAAAGTGCATCCTGAAATTCTTTTCCTGTAATATGAGCTTTAGCTTGCTCTATCACCTCCGGATTAACATTAACCTGACGAGAAACAGCAATTAACTCTTTTCGAGATTCTTCTCCATACTTGATGAGAAGTTTATGAACCTCGGCTTCTCTTTCTTTTACTGTTGCAGTTTCTTCCTTTGTACCTCGAACAGTTCTGAAAGCCTCAACAGCTTTATGCATACAAAGTGATGCCACTAGGTAGCTTGGAGGTGTTCTTTTTAAAGCATCCTCAGCTTCTTTAACGTAGGTTTCGGCAGCAAGCATCTGTGCTGTACGTTCTTTCTCTCCATTCTTTGCAAAAAGATGCCATTTTGCTTTAATTTCCCAGTAGTTTCTAGCTTTGCGCCAATCATGCACTGATTCTGCCAAAGTAGCAGCTTTTTCAGCAAGAGCAGCATATTTTGTGGGGTCGCCAATTCGGTATTCTTGCAAAAGCTCCATTAGCTTCGCTGACAACCAACGTGGATCTTCTCCCTTATAGCGATCAAGGACTGCCTCTATGTGTGCGACAACTACTTCAGCTTGATAATTAATTTTGCGTGCTAGCCGAAATGCCCGTTCAATCCTCTCGAAACACCAACTCCACTTTTCAGGATCTTCTAATTCTATGGCCGATTGTAAGTAGGCTGTAACTGCTAACTGTGCCATCCGATAATTGCGCTTTTTGACCCAGAGAATGTCCGCAATTCGTGCTTGAAGTTCTGGATCTGATAGTTCAGGAGCAATTTCAGTAAGAAAATTTAAATGTTCATCAGTAAGATTTTGAAAAACTTTAGCAAAAAACTCCTCTGTAGATTCTGGCTTGATTGCAGCACCAGTCAGTAACGCCAGAATTTCTAAGACAGTCTGTTGTCGGACATTTCCTGCCTCTTTTGCTTCCTGTGCCTTGTTCCAGAAAACTCTGTTGTAAGTAAGACACTCTTTTCTTTCGCTGCTATTAACCACTTCTAGCCAGCGAGAGTTAATGAAATCTTCTTTAGTGAGAGGAGGGTTTATTAATGGCATAGTCTAGAATTACTTAGCTATATGTCTACTATGCCAAATCTGAAATAGATCAGGCTATTGTTAGTTCTAGCTCAATAATTTAGGTAAAATCTATAAATTAACATTCCCCGGCAGAGCCAGGGAACGAGGAAATATTAACTCGCGGCTAAATTGCCCCAACCGACGTAGGGTAATTTAGTGGCAGTTGCTCGAACTTGGTCAGCGTTAGCTACTAACTGACCGCAAGCATCCCAAGTTCCAGAAATAAATGTGCTTCTTGTACCTTCACCGATCGCAACTGAAACAATATAATCATCAATTTGCACTTGCAAGGTTTCCAGATTTACTGTGACGGCGGCTTGGGGATTGGCAGCGACTAAATCTTGTAGTTGTTTAACACTAACAGCATCGGCTGTCAGACAAGGTATGCCCATTGCCACACAGTTACCAAAAAAGATTTCGGCGAAGCTTTCACCGATTAAAGCTTGGATTCCCCATTTTGCGATCGCTTGGGGTGCATGTTCCCGTGATGAACCACAGCCAAAATTACGATTGACTAATAAAATATTCGCACCTTGGTATTGGGCTTGGTCAAAGGGATGTTCACCTTTAAGTGCTGTCCGGTCATCGATAAACACACCTTCGCCTAACCCATCAAAGGTAACGGCTTTCAAATATCGCGCGGGAATGATGCGATCGGTATCTATATCATTGCCCACTAAGGGTATACCACGCCCTGAAACTGTTTTAACTTCACTCACCATAGATTTTATCTATTATTTCAATGACAAAGGGACTGGGGACTGGGGATGGTGGGGCCCCCTCTGGGGATAAGGGGTAATGGGGATTGGGGACTGGGGAGGCTTAGAACTTAAAGCTTCAGGCTCAAAGGTGCAACTTTCAGGTTCAAAGGCTCAAGCTTCAGGCTCAAAGGTGCAAGCTTCAGGCTCAAATTCCCAGTCCCCAATCCCCAATCCCCAAAATTACAACAACTCACGCACATCAGAGACTTCGCCTTTAATCGCAGCAGTGACGACCATCGCCGGACTCATTAACAATGTCCGACCAGAAGAGGAACCCTGTCTTCCTTTAAAGTTGCGGTTGGAGGAAGAAGCGCTGATTTGTCTTCCTTGTAACTTATCGGGGTTCATGGCTAGGCACATCGAACATCCCGGTTCGCGCCACTCAAATCCGGCTTCCTGAAAGATTTTATCCAATCCTTCAGCTTCCGCCTCTTCCTTCACCCTTTCCGAACCAGGGACAACGAAGGCTTTGATTCCCTCTGCAACGTGGCGACCTTTGGCGATTTTTGCAGCTTCTCGCAAATCACTAATTCTGCCGTTGGTGCAACTACCAATAAAGCAGACATCTATTTTAGTGCCTTTGATCGGTTGACCAGGATATAAATCCATGTAGCGGTAAGCTTCTTCGGCAATAAATCGGTCTTCTTCCAGCAGTTCTTCCGGTTGAGGCACTGATTGGTTGACACCGATACCTTGACCGGGAGTAATCCCCCAAGTGACGGTAGGAGGAATTTCGGCAGCGTCGAATAGCACTATATCATCGTACTGGGCATCAGCATCGCTCTTGATGGATTCCCACCAAGCCACTGCTTGCTCCCAATCTACATCTTTGGGAGCAAAATCTCTGCCTTTGAGGTAATCGTAGGTGACTTGATCGGGATTGACGTAGCCGCAACGCGCACCGCCTTCGATCGCCATATTGCAGACAGTCATCCTCTCTTCCATGTTCATTTGCTCGAATGTCGGACCTGCAAATTCGTAAGCATAGCCCACGCCACCTTTCACACCAAGGGTGCGGATGATATGCAAAATGACATCTTTGGCGTAAACGCCTGGGTTGAGAGTGCCGTAAACTGCGATTTTGCGGACTTTCAGTTTGGAGAGAGCGAGAGTTTGGGAAGCGAGAATATCCCGGACTTGGCTAGTACCGATACCAAATGCGATCGCACCAAATGCTCCATGACTGGAAGTGTGGCTATCTCCACAAGCGATCGTCATTCCTGGCTGGGTCAGCCCAAGTTCGGGAGCGATGACGTGAACTATACCCTGACTACCAGAGCCAATATTGTAAAAAGTTATGTTATTTTCTTGACAGTTATTTTCGAGCGCCTGAATCATTTCCTCTGCCAAGCTATCGGCAAAGGGACGCGCCTGGTTTTCTGTCGGCACAATATGATCGACTGTAGCGACGGTACGCTGTGGAAAGAGTACTTTTAGACCTCTTTCGCGTAACATAGCAAAGGCTTGGGGACTAGTGACTTCATGAATTAGGTGAAGCCCGATAAATAGTTGCGTCAGGCCTGAGGGAAGTGTACCAACGGTGTGTAAGTCCCAAACTTTATCAAACAGGGTACCTTTGCTCATACGTCAATCAATATTTAAGGAGTCCGGTCTTCAATAGTATCAAAAAATAGTCTGGGTTTTTGGAGATCGCTTAATATTACTTACAGCTTTGGGGAAAATCGTGGCGAATTGAGGGGTCAAGTTTAAACGCAGAGGCACGCAGAGGTAAGCGCAGAGGCACGCGGAGAATTCATGATGTAATTTGATCGCCTTTGAGGTAGCAAAAGCGAAAATTCTCCGAAATATTGAGATGCAAAAATGTAAATAACTTTATCCTTTTCCACAGCGATATGTTAAGACAATACCAGATTATTGCACTACCAGGTTATGTCCATAGATTTACGGGAATTTTATCAAGCTAGCGATCCCAGCAGAACTCTGTTTGTCAGCAATAGCTCTGATGGTAAGTATTATATAGATTTTTCCTCAGTACGAGGTGGTGATATTCTTGGCAAGCTGAAGCAGAAAATTACTTTTTTTAAGCCGAATGAACCCACTTGCACTTTATTTACTGGGCATATTGGTTGTGGGAAATCGACAGAACTATTACGGTTACAGGCAGAATTGGAAAAGTTAGGTTTTCATGTCGTCTATTTTGAGTCCAGTGATGACTTGGAAATGACTGATGTCGATATTGCTGATGTACTGCTAGCGATCGCTCGTCGTGTGAGTCAAAGTCTGGATAAAATTACTCTAGAGTCGCCCAACAAGTTTAATGAGTTGCTGCAAGGTGCTTGGAAGGTCTTAAACTCTGAGGTGACGGCGGGAAAAGTTAAGCTTCCGATGGTTGGGGATGTCGGTTTATCCACAGATAAAGAAAAATTTTCTCTGTCTGTGGGCATTGGGGAAATCACTGCGAAGATGAAAAATGACCCAACGCTGCGCGAAAAACTCAATCAGTATTTAGCACCGCAAAAAACTAAGCTGCTGGAAGCGATTAATCAAGAATTATTGGAACCTGCGATCGCAAAACTCAAACAGCAGGGTAAAAATGGTCTGGTGGTAATTGTCGATAATCTTGACCGCATAGATAATCGTGCCAAACCTTGGGGTCGTCCGCAGCAGGAATATTTATTTGTCGATCAAGGTGAGTTTTTGACAAGGCTTAATTGTCATCTACTTTACACCATGCCCTTGGCTTTGAAGTTTTCCAATGATTATGGAATGCTGACTCAGCGTTTCCCAGAAGATCCCAAGGTGTTACCAATGGTACCTGTACAAAAGACTGATGGCAGTGTTCATGTAGAGGGAATGGCACTCATGCAGCAGATGGTACTAGCAAGAGCTTTTCCTGACATGACACCAGAGGAGCGTTTAAGTAAAGTTACCGAGATTTTTGATAATGCTGCGAGCCTAGAGCGGTTATGTCAAATGAGCGGTGGTCATGTGCGCGACGTGCTGAGGCTGCTGAATACCTGGATTATGGAAGAGATGAGTCTTCCCCTAACTCGTGAAACCTTAGAGCAAGTGATTCGTTCTCGGCGGAATGAAATCATGTTACCGATTTCTGAGGATGAGTGGCAATTGTTACGTCATGTCAAGGAAAGGAAAAAGGTGAGTGATGACCACGGATATCAAAAACTGATTCGCAGTCGGTTTGTCTTTGAATATCGGGATGGTGGCGAGTCTTGGTTTGATGTTAATCCAGTTTTGGCTGAAGCAAGAGAGTTGAACGTTTCTTAACGGTAGGGTGTGTTACGGGTTCCGTAAAGCACCATTCGCGGTTTCGGGTGCTATGCTTCGCGGTACACACCCGACATCTGCTATTCACCCTAGCTCTTTTAATCCAAAATCCAAAATTCCAAATTGGTATGACAGATTTACAGCAACCTGAAAATGAAAAGGGACTGCAACAATTAGCTTGGGCGATTGAGTCCTCTGTGGGACAGTTTAAGCTGATTTTGGCCCGGTGTAATTATGCTAGTTTGCGCGATCGCTTAATCTCCAGATTGCAGGAAATTTGTCAAGTCGAAATTCGTGTCTTGGCGGTGCAGCAATCGAACAGGACTCTTTATACTGCGATTCAGGAAGAATTCGGCGAAGAAATACCAGCCTGTGTGATGGTTGTGGGTTTGGAATCAGTGCAGAATTTGTCTGTGATGTTAACTTCTGCAAATCAGGTGCGGGAAGAGTTTCGCAAGAATTTTGCTTTTCCCTTAGTGTTGTGGATTGACGATGAAATCTACAAGCAACTAATACAGCTGGCGCCAGATTTGGAAAGTTGGGCAACTACGAGAAATTTTGATATATCAACACAAGAATTAGTAGATTTTATTATCCAAACAGCTAATCAATGGTTTAGTAATAACTTAAAATTTAGTGTCAATGTATATCTGAAGCTGGAAAAGGAGTTAGAAGCAGCACAAAGAGATTTAATTAAAAAGCCAGATATTTATAATTTAGATATTCAAGCTAACTTAGAATCTTTATTAGGTTTAATTAAACAGATAAATAATCAAAAAGATTCGGCTCTACAGCATTATCACAAAGCTTATCAGCTCTGGCAGCAAAATCATAATTTAGAAAAACAGGCAAAAGTCATTGAGGAAATTAGCTTTTGTTATTATCTCAAAGCTTTGAAGCATCAAGATATCAATTGTCAAGATTGGCAGACAACTTGGCATTATCTTCAAGAGTATATAAATTTTATTAACCAGTTTCCAAGTCCAGACTTAATTACTAATGCAGTAGTTAAGTTCGGTAATATCTTACGAGACTTGAAAAAGTGGGAAATATTGCAGAGTCTTTCAAAACAAGCTTTAGTAATCCATCAAAATAACAAACAGCCAAGGGAATTAGCCAAAGATTACGGTTTTTTAGCTGAGGTAGCTTTGGCTCAAAATAACTGGGTGAAAGCAAATCAGTTAGTTAAGCAAGCATTAGAAGTTTTTACTGCGATTCCCAATTTGGAATCAGCTAATATATCAGGGATTTTATCTGATATTCCCGAAAGGGTTTTAAAATCAAAAGACTTGAGCTTATATCAATTTATTTTAGGTCGTTCTCAATACCACTTAGGTCAAATTCAACAGGCAACTCTCAGTTTAGAAACTGCTAGGGATGTGGGTAATCCCCTAGAAGATATCAGGCTTTACTTGGATATTCTCAGGTTTTTGCAGCAGCTTTATTTTGAGCGGAAAGAATATCTCAAAGCATACAAAACTAAACAGCAACAGCGTTCCATTGAACAGCAATTTGGTTTGCGGGCTTTTATTGGTGCGGGTAGGTTAGAAGCTACAAAGCAGCCATTTGTAGAGACATTGCGCTCAAACTCTCCCCAAGGAAATATTGCCCCAGAAATTGCTGCATCTGGTCGCTTGTTGGATATAGAACGTTTAATTGAACGCATGGGTCGTCCTGATTATAAGTTGATAGTCATTCATGGGCAATCGGGTGTAGGCAAAAGTTCCCTGGTGAATGCGGGATTAGTGCCAGCTTTAAAGAATAAAGCGATCGGTGTTCAAGATTATATGCCGGTGGTAATGCGGGTTTATACTAACTGGGCGGAAGAGTTGGGGAGGGTTTTGGGAGGAAGTGGGGAATGGGGAATGGGGAATGGGGAGTGGGGAGAGTTAAAACCTCAACTTTCAGCTTCGGAAGGTCAACGTTCAGCTTCGGAAGGTCAACGTTCAGCTTCAGAAGGTCAACGTTCAGCTTCAGAAGGTCAACTTTCACCCTCAGAAGGTCAAC
>NZ_JAVRBM010000027.1:0-98599 GCF_034531255.1 Nostoc sp. ChiQUE01b
AGTTAGGAGTTAGGAGTTAGGAGTTAGGAGTTAGGAGTTAGGAGTTAGGAGTTAGAGTAGAACTAATATTGGTAACTCTTGATCTTAATTCTTAACTTTATTCCTAACTCCTCACTCTCAACTCCTAACTCCTTTATGCCATATCCACAAGCACCTTGGACACTTCAAGGTTATGCTATCCAAACTCTGCATTTGGTAAATATTGACCAAGTACGCCCTTTGATTCCCTTAGAGTTAGAAATTATTTCTGTATGGCCTGGTAAAACCCTCGGTAGCGTGTATCTCTCTAATTACGGGTCAGGCTCAGTACTGGAGTATAGTGAGTTAATTGTTGTCCCAGCTTTGGTTAATTACCAGAGAAAAATCGGCGCTTGGATTTCTCATATTTATGTAGATAATGCTGATTCGGTGGCTGGTGGTCGAGAAATTTGGGGACTACCAAAGGAATTAGCTAAGTTTACCTGGGAACAAGGAAAGTATGTTACTGTGCATCAGGAAAACCGGAAATTGTGCAGCCTTAAGTATAATCAACAAAGCTTGGCATGGAGACAGCGGTTAAATGTCTCTAGTTTCAGTGTCAAGGGTAGTGATTTGCTGATATTCCCTGCTGAATTTGAGTCTGTGTTGGGTTTGATTGGTTCTAAGTTAGAAATCCCCACCGAAAGTCCTTTTTCTGAAATAGGTTTAGGTCAGCCTTGGTTAACTGTGCGGTGTGAGCAGATGAATTTACGGGTTGATGCGCCAAAAGTGGTAGGTCATACCACCATTTCATGAAATCACTGATTCACCACTCTATTGAGAGAAGGTGTGTCTTTTTCTATTTCATGCAACAAAGCCGCTTGAAGTTAGGGACTTCCAAATAAAAAAATATCCTATCGCTTTTAGGGTAGTTCTTGCAGGGGGAGGAAAAGTCGTTTTGATTCCAAAAATTGGATAATTTATTTTTTGGAGTTCCCTTACAATAATTTTAGTCGTTAACTATCTCTCGAAGCTTGGCGTACCTAAAAATAAAGTTATTTATTAAAATCAAAACACTTGATACTAGAATGAAAATAAATTTGTAAGTGTGGAAGGAGTATGAGTGTGCTGAAACTTAAAACTTTGTTAGTAGTTGCAGATGCATCATTAGTTGTATTAAGTATGAGTAAAACAGCCACTGCTACAACGTTCAATCCCTCTCCTATATTTACAGATGTTACAAGCTATACAACAAATATATCTACAACTAATGATGTCGCTGATATTTATTTTCCTAACCCATCTAATTTAAAAACTAATAACTACTCTTTTCCTATTGCACTGTTACTACAAGGCGCCAATGTAGATAAATCAGATTATTCAAATTATGCTAGTACGGTAGCTCGCTACGGATTTGTTGTAGTTGTACCTAATAACGAGCGCACACTGTCACCATTAGGCAAAGGACTTTTTTCTGAAACAGAGCAAATTAATGCTGTTCTTGCACAAATGCGAACAGAAAATTCTAATTCTAATTCACCTGTTGCAGGTATTGTTAATACTCAAAAACTTGGATTGCTAGGACATTCGTTTGGTGGTGGTGTCGGATTATCTGCAATTGCAGATGTTTGCCTGCCTCGTTTTTGCTCTTCACCTACAACCTTGCCTACTGAAGTCGTAGCTGGCGTCTTTTATGCCACAGGTTTAGCACGCACTCCAAACGTTTTACCTGTGGAGTACATTCCTATTAATAATTCGGGAATACCTGTTGCTTTATTAAAAGGAACACTGGATGGTATAATACCTCCTTTTATTACTGATGGAACTTATGAGAATATACAAAATCCTCCAAAAACTTTGATAACTTTAACAGGCGCCAATCATTACGGTATCACAAATACCAACAACCCACCTGGACCATTCCCAGACAGAAACACACCTACAATACCTCAAGAGGTAGCAATTGAAACTTTAGCTCGGTGGAGTGGATTGTTTTTACGCGCGAGTATTCTTAATGATAAAGACGCTTTTAATTATGTGTATTTCACGGGTGATGCTACTGACCCCAATGTTACAGTAATTAGTGAACGTGTTCCTGAATCGGCGCCGACTGTTGCGCTTTTTGGATTAGGTATTGCTCGAGTGATTATTACTCAATTGCAAAAAGTAACAAATAAATCAAAACATCATAATAACCCAAGTTGCTAGTGACTCTACGCCAGGGCTACTTTGATTATTTTGTAGGGTGTATTTAACCCTCTTTTATCACTTTCGGAAGAGAATAATCTAAAAGGCTTACAACATAAGACTTTTACCAAAAATATTGATTTCAGTCATTCTGTTAAAAAATAAACGCTCAAATGCGCGTTCTATCTACAGTTCAAAATTTGGCTCTTATTTTTATTTTCCCAGAGTGACAGAAGAGGGTTAAGCTGCACATTTTTATCACTCTTTCAGTTGTTGGTGTAAATGTCGTCACAGAGATAGCGATCGCTATTTCCCCCTTTAGATTATTCTGAAAATATCCTAACTTCCCAACATCTGCAAGTTATGTAGAGTGGCATAAAGCCCTCCTTGTTGCAGTAGTTGTTCATGACTTCCCTGTTCGATTAATTCGCCCCGTTTGAGAACAAAAATCCGGTCTACATTGCGAATTGTAGACAAGCGGTGAGCGATAATAATGGCGGTACGTCTAAGTAAAAGCTGGTTTAATGCTTCTTGAACTGAAGCTTCTGTGCCAACATCTAAACTAGCGGTAGCCTCATCTAGTACCAAAATTTGCGGATTGCGAATGGCAGCCCGCGCAAAGGCTAAAAGTTGCTTTTGACCGCTAGAAATATTTGTGCCCCGTTCTCGAAGTTGAGTATTATAACCTTGGGGTAATTCTTCTATAAACTGGGCAATGTTGGTTTCTTGGGCTGCTTGTTGAATCTGTTCAATTGTGTAGCCATCTCCTAAAGAAATGTTGCTTTTAACATCGCCAGCAAACAAAAAGCCTTCTTGTAAAATTACTGCCATGTAACGCCGCAGTTCTGCTTGTGGTACTTCCCGAATATCGACGCCATCTATGAGAATGCGTCCTTGGGTGGGTTCATAGAGGCGGCACAAAAGACGGATAATCGAAGTTTTACCTGCACCGGTAGGGCCAACTAATGCAATTTTTTCACCAGGATGAATGGTGAAATCTAAGTCTTTAATTACGTAATCATCATTTTTGTAAGCAAACCAGACGCGATCAAAGCGAATCTCTCCCAGTTCTGGGGGAGAAGTGAGGTTTGGGGATTCTAGATTTGCCACGATTTCGTCGATGTAGCCAAATTTTGCATCAAATATTGAGAAGCGGACATTGGCGCGATCGCGAATTTCTATCGGTTCATCTAATATATCGCTTACGCGTTCAATGGCAGTGAAACCAGCTTGAATTACTGTAAATTTTTCCGCAAAAGCCCTTAAAGGGTCAAATAATCGCTGGGCATACAATACAAATGTAGATAAAGTCCCGAAAGTCAAGTTTTTTTCCAACAGCAACCAACCACCCACGCACAAAACACCTGCGATCGCAATCAGTCCAATCCATTCTAAGGTTGCTGAAACAAATGAATCATAAAAGATGGTTTTATCCATTTGCTGAGTGTAGTTGCTGTTCGTAGCACGAAACAATTCCGCATTAAATTTTTCTCTACGGAACAACTGCACGACGTTAATACCAAGCACATTTTCTTGTAGCTGTGAATTCAGGATCGAAAGTTCTTCTCGCCCTTTGTAATTGGCTTTGCGGTACTGTTTTTGAATGTAAACAATTACCCAGCTAGTTGGTAACAGCATCAATAACAGCAAGCAAGAAAGTTGCCACTGGATGGAAAACATTAAACCCAAAGTCACCAGCATTAAAAACAAATCAGATATAATCCCAATTGCCCCAGTCGAAAAGACATCGCCTAACACTTCCACATCGCTGGTGATTCTGGTAATTAATTTACCTACGGGTGTGCGGTCAAAAAAGCGCACTGCTAGAGATGTTACATGCTGAAATAAGTCTTGGCGAATTGCGGCGGTGATTTGTTGCCCTAGCTTTTGGACTATATAACCTTGGAAACCTGTCAACAGCAATTGGATGGCGATCGCAATTACCAATAATCCCTCTAGGATATTTAGCCCTTGCGAGAAGGGACGATTCCTGAAAAATTCGTAAGTGCTTGGTTCGTTACGAATCAGGGAGATTACTTGGCCAATCAAGAAAGGTTGTAAGGCATTAGCTAGTGCGATCGGCACGAGTAGGCACATCGACAGCGCCAGTAGCCGTCCGTTACGACGGGCATAAGGCACCAAACGCAAAAATAACCGCCAGTCATTTTCACGCCGACGATCTGGTGTATAAGATTTTTTCAGAGATTGGTAGATGCTCATAGTAAGAGCATTATATTAATGTTTGGAAAAAAACACGCTTGTTTAAAGTAGCGTTTATCTTCCTACTCTGATACCATGCCTGAGATAGAAACCGCAAGACTACTAATCAGACCGGATATTCCTCAAGATTTGGATGATTCCCTTTACATTTTGCAATCTTAAAACTATCAGTCCCCTACCCAGAAATGTTGCCATTGTTTAATTTAATTTGGCGGCTCAAAACGATTCACAACCGCAGCCCACAGGGGACTTCCAAATAAAAATTGGTGAAAACATTTTGCCCTCACCCTCAGCCCCTCTCCCAAGAGCTACGTGTACACACAAGTCTTTTAGAGTTGCTTTGTAACGTAGGGTGGGCTAATCTTTACAGGTCGATGCATTGGCATTGCAGGTCGATGCATTGGCATTGCAGGTCGATGCATTGGCATTGCAGGTCGATGCATTGGCATTGTAGGTCAATGCATTAGCATTGCAGGTCGATGCACTGGCATTGCGTGTCGATGTACTGGCATTGCAAGTCGATGCATTGGGATTGCGTGTGGATGCACTGGCTATTGCAAGTCGATGCACTGGCATTGCAGGTCAAGGTGTAGGCCAGCTTTAGAAGACTTGTGTGTACACCGTAGCTCCCAAGAGAGAGAGAGGAGCTAGACATTCAATTCCCCCTTCTCCCTTGGGAGAAAGGGTTAGGGGATAAGCGCGTGAGGGATTTGCAAAACGCCTGTCTGATATAGTTTTCGGCTTAAGTTGACACGTATGCACTGCTATGCGCCCCTACAGTATTTGTATTAATTGCTTCATAAATATTCCTGTAAGTATGAAACAATAGCATACTTATCTGTTTACGTCTTATATCTAAAGATAGAAGATTGGGGTTAAAATTTGGGAAACCTAAGAGGGGTTCATTCCTAAGAGATGTCCTACCTACTTATCGCAGAATGCAACTGAGGTCAGATGACGCAACCTTTAAATCAAGTCAAAGAATGGGAACAACGTCGTGAGGAAGCAAACCGCTACTACCAACGGGGGAAATTTCAAGAGTCTCTCGATCTTGCAACCAAAAATTTACACTTGGCTAGAGCAATTCCAGACCGAGCCAGAGAAGGTTATACATTAAATGACCTCGGTTTAGCTCACCTCAGTTGCTGGCAACCTCAAAAAGCATTAGAGCGCTTTCATCAGGCGCTTTCGGTTGCTGTTGAAATTGGCAACACGCCAGCAGAGGCAACTGCACTTAGCAATCTGGGTTCTACCTACAGCCATCTTGGACGCTTTTCACAAGCGTTGAAATATTTTGACAAAGCACTGCCAATCTTTAGGCGATCGCAAGATACTCAAAGTGAAGTTTCTACTCTTAATGATGTCGCATTAATTTATACCCGCTTAGGAGAACCAAAACGGGCACTGTTGCTACAACACCAAATTTTGAGGATGCGGCGATTGTTAGGTGACTTTTCTGGTGAAGCAATAACGCTCAATGGCATTGGATTTGCCTACAATGTTTTAGGTAAGTTTGAGCAAGCGCTAGAATTTTTTCAAGCAGCACTACCAATTCAACGAGCTGTCAAGAATTTGCTTGCAGAAGCAACGACCTTGAACAATATTGCTTCTGTCTATCATGATTTAGGAAAACCTAAACAAGCGCTGTTGCTCTACTATCAAGTTCTTTTGACACGTCGAGCAATTAGCGATCGCTCTGGTGAAGCAACAACCCTTCACAACATTGGTTTTACCTACAGCACCCTGGCAGAGCATCGCCAAGCAATGAAGTTTTACAAGCAAAGCATTGTGATTTATCAAGAACTAGGCGATAATCTCGGAGAAATTTCAACTTTGTTAAATATGGGAAGCGTTTACGTTACCACGAAACGCAAAAAAATGGCGCGATCGTGCTACCAAAATGCCCAAGAGTTAGCAGAGCAAATTGAATATCAGCCACTTTTAGAAAAAGTACAGCAGTTCATAGATTCTCTGTAGCATCCAGTTCCCCTTCTCCCAATATGGGAGAAGGGGTTATACCAATTCACAATTCGCAATGACGCTCTCTACGAGACGCTGCGCGAACGCGGACTCGCTAACGCTGCGCTAACGCAATTCGCAATTAAAAAACTTAGATGCAGCAAAGCTTCAAAGTTTGCATCTGTATCAGATTTTTCGTGAAGTGGTATTAGGGGATGAGGGCAACCCTATTAGTGAAATTAAATATGCGTTATCTAAAACCCTTCTAGAGACGTAGCACTTGCTACGTCTCTAGATTTTTTTTTACGCTAGCTACAATACCAAAGTTGTAGCCAGAACAAGTACATCCATGAAAGCTTACGAAATTCAAAGCAACGCCGGCATTGATGCCCTGGCATTAGTCGATCGCCCTGAACCAAAACCCGCACCTGGACAAGTTCTGATTCAAGTCAAAGCAACATCTTTAAATTACCGCGATCTGCTGGTCATTGAAGGAGCTTACGGTGCTGGACAGAAATATCCGTTAATTCCGATGTCTGACGGTGCGGGAGAAGTTGTGGCGGTAGGGGAAGGTGTGACACGAGTGAAAATAGGCGATCGCGTCGCTGGTATTTTCTTCCAAGACTGGATTTATGGCTCTTTAACCAAAGAGAAAATGAAATCCGATCTCGGAGGTGGTATTGATGGAATGCTGGCTGAATATGTCTTATTACACCAAGATGGTTTAGTAATATTACCTGACCACTTATCCTATATTGAAGGTGCAACTTTGCCCTGTGCAGCAGTCACAGCTTGGCACGGACTAGTGACAAAAGGCAATATTGGTGCAGGTGATAGTATTTTATTACTCGGTACTGGAGGAGTTTCAATTTTTGCTCTCCAGTTTGCCAAGATACATGGTGCTAGAGCGATTATTACTTCCAGCAGTGATGAAAAGTTAGCACAAGCGAAACAGCTTGGTGCTGACGAGACAATCAACTACAAAACAACACCAGATTGGGAAAAGCAAGTTTATCAATTAACCAATCGCACAGGTGTAGATCATGTAGTTGAGGTAGGCGGTGCGGGGACTCTACCAAAATCCCTGCAAGCAGTCCGCATTGGGGGACGTATTAGTTTGATTGGCGTCTTATCTGGCAGAGGAAATGAAATTGACCCCATGCCAATACTTTTTAAGAGTTTAACAGTTCAGGGAATTTATGTTGGCAGTCGAGAAATGTTTGAGGCGATGAATCAGGCGCTGCAACAGCATCAAATCAAACCGATTATTGATCGAGTTTTCCCTTTTACTGAAGCACGAGAGGCTTATCATTATCTCAAAGGTGCGGCTCACTTTGGTAAAGTCGTAATTTGTAATTCGTAATTTTAAAGAGTTAAATTATATGTTTCAAGTGGGGTTTAAATCCCACTTGAAACATAGTTATGAATTACCTTTAAACAGCAGCGAGAGTCGGCGCAGCGAATTTAGCATATCGCTCGATGTAGAATTCTTTAGGGTGAGCGATCGCTTTCACAGATTCACGCTCTTTCAAAGCACGTTTCCACTGGCGTAGACGGGTAAATTGCTCTGGTACTCCAAAGCCGCGATACTGCTTCAGTGCAGCCCAGCGCTCAAACCAAGGAAAGTAGGTGAAATCGACCAAACTGATAGATTCACCAAACCAGTAAGGGCCTTCTTTAGAAAGCTTTGCTAAACCTTCGTTTTCAATGAATTCCAGATGTTTATATAGTTCCTGTTTAGCTTCTTCATGTTTTTCGGAATCTGAACTCCGCAGCAAGGTAGAAAAAGCAGGAACAAACCGAGTGTTAGCAAAATCGATCCAGATACGAGCCTGTGCCCTATCAATGGGGCTGCTGGGTAACAGTGGTGGATTGGGAAATACCTCATCGAGATACTCGTTAATTACTGCTGACTCCCAAACTCGGTTATCACCATGAGTTATTGCAGGCACTTTCCCATAGGGGGAAACTTTGGTAAATCCTTCAGGCTTATTTTGCAAATCAATTTCAATCAAATCGAAGTCGATGCCTTTCTCTTGGAGTACCAAGCGGGTACGATGAGCATAAGGACAAACAACTGCACTGTATACTTTAATTTCAGTCATGTTTAAGTTCCTTAGTAAATAGGACTTGTTAATCGCCATTGGGAATTGAATTTGAATCCAAAATCCCAAATCTTAAATTGTTAGTGTCACAAAATTCTTTTTGAGGCGAATGTGGCGTGAAAAATTCTCGACACTAACCAAACTTTGAAACTGGAGTAATACTCAAATAACCCAAAATTCTTGATGAGGGTAGGGAATAGTTATTTTTCCCCCTGCTCCCCTGCTCCCCTGCTTCTCTGCCCCTCTACCTTCTCCTACAGCCAGGGCACTTCTTCAGGTGCATAACGGAAGGCGCGGAAGACTGTATTTTGCTCTCCACGAGTTACTGGCGATTTTTCAACTGAAATATTCCGAGATGCAAAGTGGGGATTGATGTATTCCCAAACAATTTCCCCTGTAACTGTCACCTCGAATATTCGACCATAAGCACCTTCTGTAATTAAGGTATTGCCATTGGCCAAACGTTGCGCTCCTGATATATAAGAACTAAAGAAATTTTGGGGCGGATTGTCGGTGTATTCCCAAACTATCTCTTTCGTTTGACGGTTTACCTCAATCACACGCGAGAAATTGAGAGCAATGTGACGGCGATGTGCGCCATTGTCGAAAATCAAGATATTACCGTTAGCTAGTTCGTTCGGGAAGTGCTGCTGTGCTAGCACGTCATCACCCAGCGTCCAGATAATTTCTCCAGTTTTGCGATCAATAATGACAACTGTGGAGATATTACGAAAGCTGACTATAATGTTGCCATCAGCGAGTTCACCCACAGTATTTCCATGAGTCCATTCATGTCGATGATCTTGGGGTGTAATCGTAAATATATCTGGATCGAGGTGTTCGTGGGCGTGCCAAGTCCAAACGATTTCACCTGCTGGAGTCACTTCATAAAGCACATCCGCATAGATATCACCATCTGGTTCTGTACCTGGTACGCCACCTTTGATGCTCTTAACCAAAGACTGAGGTATCTTTTCAATGGCTAGTAGAATTGTGTTGCCATTGGCTAGTCTGCGTCCATCGTGATGATGATCTGGATGCTTATATTCCCAAATAATATTTCCTTTGGGATCTGCTTCTAAAACAACGCCACTTTTGAATGCAGCCCATAAAGCAAAACGTAGGGGTTCTTCTGGTGGAGTTTTACCATTATAAAAAAGGTTGCCATTGGGCAAAAGATAACCGTATAACCCTGGTGGATATGGCAGATTCCACTGGTGTACTACTTCTCCTTCTAAGTTCAGAAGGTAGACTTCACCTTGACCTGTTAGAGGTGTGAAAAGTGTGTATCCTTTAAATACTTTTTCGGGATTGTAAGCTCTTAAACCAGTACCCCGACGACGAATAGTATTCTGGTCAACTAATGTTGCTGTAAAAGTCATATTTTACCTACTAAATATCTAGTTTTTAATCTAAGAACTAGGACAGAGTGCATCGCGCATCTCTACTTCTACTCTGATAATGAGAGCCAGAGGCTCTAGGGAGGCGTTACCAGGCTCCAGCTTGATAACGAGGCGAAAACTGTCTTTAATTTTGAATTGTTAAGGTGCTGGATTTGGTGACTGAGCATGAACTATATCCAACTCTTCCAAAATGTCTTTATTGAGAACTACATTTACACTTTCTAAATTCTCTTTGAGTTGTTCTAGTGTCGTAGCACCAATAATTGTGCTAGGTACAAACCAACGACTCCGCACGAATGCTAAAGCTAGATGCGCTGGACTTAGTTGATGGCGTTTGGCAATTTCTAGATAAGCTGCTACAGCTTGACTTACTTTTGGTTTGAGATAGCGCTGACCGAAATTTTCAAACAAAGTGACTCTTGCTTTCTCTGGTTTGCCATTTAGATATTTGCCAGTCAAGAAACCAAATGCCAAAGGACTATAAGCTAGTAACCCAATTTCTTCGTGATAAACTGCTTCTGCTAAGGCTCCGTCAAATACTCGATTCAGCAAGTTGTAAGCATTTTGAATCGAAACAACTTTGGGCAATCCTAACTGTTTAGCAGCGTTACCAAACTGGGCGACTCCCCAAGGTGTTTCGTTACTCAAACCGATATAGCGAATTTTTCCTGCCTTAATTACATCGGCAAAAACTGCTAGCTGTTCAGGGATGGGAACTGTTTTTTCCACCTGAGTCGGATCGAACACCGTTTGTCCAAACCGTGGCACGTAGCGATCGGGCCAGTGGATTTGGTACAAATCAATATAGTCTGTTTGTAATCTTTTTAGACTATCGTCTACAGCTTGTTTGATATTATCACGGTCAATTGCTTTGGCTCCACCTCGTACCCATTTAAAACCTCGACCAGGGCCAGCAATCTTAGTAGCTATAATAAGTTGATCTCTTTGTTGACGCTTTAACCATTCCCCAATGTAAGTTTCAGTTAATCCATAAGTTTCGCCACTTGTTGGGACAGGGTACATCTCAGCCGCATCAATAAAGTTGACTCCTTGGGCAATAGAATAATCTAGCTGCTCGTGGGCTTCTTCAATGGTATTTTGCTGTCCGTATGTCATGGTGCCCAGACAAATTTCAGAAACTTTTAAGTCACTCTTGCCAAGTTGGTTATACTTCATACTTCTGCGCTGTTATCAAGTTGATTGAACAGTGATATTTTTGTTGGATATTTTGCATTTTGTCAATGACGCTATTCTTTTTAAGTAAATTAGCTTCAAACAACACTGAATTTTAGTACTAAGCCAATATAAATTTTTCAGCAAATATTAGTTTGCTGATACTACCAAAAATTGATAGATAAATCGTATTTAGTGGATACAGTTTTTTATTATTGCATAGATGAACCAGATAAGTAAGCTAGTTTAAAGTAGATAAAAAATCTAAAATTGTAGTAGAAAATACTTGCTTTTATTGAGTTTTTGTGAAAATTAGGACTTACGCAAAACATAACGAAAGTAGCGGTAATTCATGAATTACCGCTACGCAATAATCAGGTTTTCAGGCACATCTTGCGTAAGTCCTGAAAATGACTGCTTTAGCCTGAGTGTATACTACGGTAAGTCAGTCCAATTAAAGTAGTATATCAAAAAATTTAAGATTATTCTGGAATGAAGTCTTAATAAATGTTTATAGTAGTATGTTTTTTTACAAGTAGTCTGTTTATTGTATTAATTAAAACATACAACGCTACTTACAAAGACTTACAACAGCCGATAGGAATGACAAAGACTTGGGATTTTAAGGACTTGTCTAACCAGGAATTATTGCTGCGATCGCTTCCAACGATGCTCATGTGTACAGCAATGTTATTTAAGTAACAATCAAATAGAAATATTTCAAAGATTTGCTGAGATGATTATGATATTTTTGATGTATTCAATTGGAGTCACAAAGCGGCATACTAATACTTTATTTTGTATTAAATAAGCTATTATTGTTAGTATATTTTGTTTTTTCTTAGATATAAAAAGTTAATAAATACTGAAAATTAAGCAAGTAAGTATAAATTTATTTAATTGTGCGATCGCAACTGTAAATCCAGTTAAATTCAGTAATTCAAAAAAGTTTAATTACTTAAATGTGAAGTAACGCTAATAATTTTTTCTACTTACTCTTAACTTTACTAAAGCCAGGATTTAACAACGCAAAAATACTTTTTGCTCTGGTATATACTTACTATCTTGCTATGCAATCTGTATTATTTTGTTTTCAACCTTTAGATAGATACTGTAACAGGGTATACAAACTTTTTTAATATATATCAGGATTTATTTGCTATTATAAATAACTAATTGAATTCTATTATTATAGAAATATAAAAATTTAATTTTTTATTTAAGTTTTTTAGAAAATACACCTTTTGACATTAGGATAAAATTTTTGAGCTATCTCCTTATGCCGCAAGTTGCCTTTTCTAGAGACAGCTATGTTTAGGAGAATCCCAATGTTATTAAACAAAAATGCCCTTGAGCAACCAGCAAATAATCTGCTGGCAGTTCTACCACCCGCTGATTATGAGCGTCTTGTTCCGCATCTAAAGCTAGTTCCGCTCCCACTTAAGAAAGTCCTTTACGAAGCAGGCGAACCGATCGCACAAGTCTATTTTCCTAATAAGGCAGTGGTTTCTATAGTCACCACTATGGAAGATGGCTCAACTGTAGAAGTTGGTATAGTGAGTAATGAAGGCATGGTGGGTATGCCCGTAATTTTAGGAGATGACACCACAACCACAACAGCATTTGTGCAGATTCCAGGCGTTGCAATGCAGATGGATGCGGATATACTCAGAAGCGAATTCAACCGGGGCGGAGCTATTCAAAGTCTGCTGCTGCGCTACGTGCAAGCTGTATACACGCAAATAGCACAAGGAGTTGCTTGCAACCGTCTTCATAAACTAGAGAGACGGCTGGCTCGGTGGTTGCTGACAGTTTCTGACCGTCTGGAATCAGAGGAATTTCCACTCACCCAAGAATTTATCTCACAAATGCTGGGTGTACGTCGTGCTGGTGTTACCGAAGCAGCTAACATCCTGAGCGAAGCCGGAATGATCAGCTACCACCGTGGTCAGATTAATATTCTGAATCGAGAGGCTTTAGAAAAAACTTCCTGCGAATGTTATCAGATTATAGAAAATGAATTTGTCCGTTTATTGGGCAATAAGCCCAATAAACAGGAAAAATAATTTTTTTGACGCTTCTATGTACGAAACCGTACAGACTCGAAAAAGTGCGTTCATTTAAGATTTTCTAGATTTTCCTCGTGTTCCTTTAGAGAATACACCTTTCGACATTAGGATCAAGTTCTGAAGTTCTTTCCTTGTGCCCTGAGTTGGCTTTTCTAAAGTCACCTACCTTTAGGAGAGTAGCTTTTAATGTCATTAGATAAAAGCTTTTTTCAGCAACCACCAAATAAGCTGCTTGCAGCTTTACCAGCGAGTGATTATGAACGTCTTGTCCCCCATCTAAAGCTAGTTCCGCTCCCAGTTCAGCAAATCCTGTACCAAGTAGCCGAACCCATTACACAGGTCTATTTTCCTGATAAGGCAATGGTTTCTATAGTTACCATTATGGAAGATGGCTCAACGGCGGAAGTTGGGATAGTAAGCAATGAAGGGATGGTGGGTATCCCGGTAATTTTAGGAGACAACACCACAACCACAACAGCATTTGTGCAGATTTCTGGTGCTGCTATGCAGATAAATGCAGATGTCCTGAGAGCCGAGTTCAATCGGGGCGGAGTTATTCAAAACGTGCTACTGCGCTATGTACAAGCTGTATACTCTGAACTGGCGCAAGGAGCTGCCTGCAACCGCCTCCATACACTAGAGGAACGGCTGGCTCGCTGGCTACTGACAGTTTCTGACCGTCTGGAATCAGAAGAATTTCCCCTCACGCAAGAATTTATCGCTCAGATGCTGGGTGTACGTCGTTCCGGTGTGACAGTAGCGGCTAGCACCCTCAGTCGAGCCGGAATGATCGCCTATCAACGTGGTCATATTAGCATCCTGAACCGAGAGGATTTGGAAGCAACTTCCTGTGAGTGTCATCAAGTCATACAAAAGGAATTTGCTCGGTTACTGGGCATGAAGCCCAGTAACCGAGCCAAAAAATTTTTTTGAGTTATGCGTGCGAAACCGGACAGACAGGCAAAATTAACTTGATTTAAAGTATTATGATCAAATTTCTCTTTTAATGTTCAGTGAGCGAAAACACTCTTCTTAAGCCGCAAGTAAATAAGTTACTCGCGGCTTTGCCAACTAGTGATTATAAGCGCCTTGTTCCGCACCTGAAATTAGTTTCGCTTTCCACTCGGCAAGTCATTTACGAACCAGGAGAACCCATTACACAAGTCTATTTTCCCCAAAATGCAATGATTTCTATAGTCACTACTATGAAAGATGGATCGACGGTGGAAGTTGGGATAGTGAGTAATGAAGGCATAGTGGGTATCCCAGTAATTTTAGGAGGCAAGACAACAACCACAAAAGCGTTTGTCCAAATTGGGGGCGCTGGAATGCAGATGGATGCAGATGTCCTGAGAACCGAGTTCAATCGGAGCGGAGCTATTCAAAAGCTGTTGCTGCGTTATGTCCGAGCTATATATACCGAACTTACACAAAGCTGTGCTTGCAACCGTCTTCATCCCCTAGAGGAACGGCTGGCTCGTTGGCTGCTGACAGTATCTGACCGTTTGGAATCAGACGAATTTCCACTCACGCAAGAATTTATCGCTCAGATGCTGGGTGTACGGCGCTCCGGTGTGACAGTGGCGGCTAACAACCTCAGCCGAGCCGGAATGATTCGCTATCAGCGTGGTCAAATTAACATCCTGAACCGAGAGGATTTAGAAGCAACTTCTTGCGAGTGTTATCGAGTCATCCAAAACGAATTTGCTCGGTTGCTGGGGAGTTAGCCAAGGTGCGACGTCGAATAGCCCGTCGTAGACATCGCCAGTGAATTATTTTAACTTACTATGTCCGACACCGCACAGACACTCGCTAGTTAGTTCCTTTAAGATTTAGTCAAGCAGGCATTAAATAGCGTTTACAAATACGTGGCTTTTGATGTAATTACTAGTTCAAGTCTTTGAGCTATAGCGCGGTAAAAATAATGTCTAATCAATCTATGTCTTTTAAAGGTTTGCGATTACTGGTTGTTGATGACGATTTTGATACAAGAAAATTACTTACCTACCTATTTGAATTAAATGAAGCAGAGATTATCACTGCTGCTTCAGCAGCGCAGGCTATAGCAATAATGTCATTTTTTAAACCAGACATCCTAATTAGTGACATTTATTTACCAGATGAAGACGGCTACTCACTGCTCTTGAAGGTCAGAAATCTGGAAGCAAAGCGAGGGAGAAAGATTCCAGCTATTGCTGTGACGGCATCTACTTCTAAAGAAGACCGTGATATGGCATTTTTAGCAGGTTATGAAATATATCGATGTAAGCCTATAGACTTAGACGAATTAACTTTTATGGTTGCTAGTTTAGTTGGAATCGACAATAGGCTTGAGATATTGGAATGCAACAAGGCAAAAGCCAGTAAGCAAGAAAACTTTAATTAAATTTTATTTATTTTGAAAAGGTGATGTCTACGACGAGACATGACGTTTTTTTAGGAATCTTTTGACTAATTTTAACGTGAATTCGACGGATCTAAAAACCCCTCTCCAAACCTCTCCTCCACAGGGAGAGAGGCTTTGAAACTATAATTTTCTCGTTGTCAACTAAGAATATTTCTGCCCCTCTCCGCGTCGGAGAGGGGTTGGGGAGAGGTTCATCGAACTGACGTTAATTTTATTTTCAAGACTTACGCAAGATGTAGCTGAAAACCTGATTATTGCGTAGCGGTAATTGATGAATTACCGCTACTTTCGTTATATTTTGCGTAAGTCCTAATTTTTTATTAATTTCGCTATCAATAAAAAACTTGGAAAACACAGAGATATAAAATATACTAAGAATAAATACAGAGAACGACCAAGTAATTCTCTGCAAGTACTCATTTTTTCATATAAAGGAGCGCATTATGGAATATCTTGCATATTCTCACATGTTTATTGCTCAAGAAGAGGCATCTGAAAACACTAAGTATCATCTTCCTCAACCTCAATTCAATTGGAAAAAACTGCTTAAATCTTCGGCTTGGTTAGCTTTAGCTGGTGTCGGTGTATTATTTGCTGCTGTAACCCAAATTCAAATGAGTTCGGCTGCTTATGTCAAGACTAACGGCAGTTGTTTACGTGTCCGTTCAGGCCCAAGCACCAACTACTCGTCTGTGGACTGCGTACCAAATGGCACAACACTTCCAGCAATTGAACGATATGAAAACGGTTTTGCCAGACTTTCTACAGGTAGATACATTTTTGCCAGATGGATTGGTGATAGACCTAACAATCGTCCTGTGACTAGACCCGGTGGCGTTGGCGGTTCGGTGATTCTTACCCCTGGTTCTAAAGGTCAGCTTGTCAGAGACCTGCAAACAGCTTTAGGCAATCTCAGGGTTGATGGAATTTACGGTCAAGAAACTGTTAGCCGAGTCCGAAGCTTTCAGCAAAGTAAAGGTCTACTTGTAGATGGTGTCGTAGGCCCCGAAACTCGAGTAGCTCTGGGTATTTAGCCAGAAGCCACTCTTGGAAAATCTCGTGGTTTGGTAAAGGCTAGTACCGCAAGGCGGAAGTCAAAAGTCAAAAGAAATACAACATAAACGTTTCGTTGATTGGAAATGGGTTGTTTATTTCCACTTTGCTGTACTAGTACAATGTCCAACCTAGTGCAAGAGGGTTTGTAGTAAGCACTTTAGTGTTTAGAAACTTTAGTCCTTACTACGAACTTGCTTACCCATGAAGTAATTTTGTACAATCTGCAAAATGCGCTCTGCTGCATGACCATCTCCAAAGGGATTGATGGCGTTTGCCATTGCTTCATAAGCATCTGAGTCACTGAGTAACTCAGCAGCAGCTGCAAAAATGTTCTCAGTCGTAGTGCCAACAAGTTTGGCTGTACCAGCTACCACAGCCTCTGGTCTTTCGGTGGTGTCTCTCAAAACTAATACTGGTTTTCCCAAACTGGGGGCTTCTTCTTGTAAGCCACCAGAGTCAGTCAGCAAAAGATGCGATCGCCCAATTGCTCCTACCAATTCGCCATAATCTAGAGGATCTGTCAAGAAAATTCGGGGATGATTCCCTAAAAGTTCCTGCAACGGGACTCGCACGGTCGGATTGCGGTGCAATGGTAAGAGCAAAGCTGTATCAGGAAACTTATCTAATATATGTAAAAATGCCTGAGCGATCGCTAACAGAGGTTCTCCCCAATTCTCCCGACGATGAACTGTTGCTAACAAAACCCGATATGATTCCCAGTTTAAGCCTGGGACATCGCAAACTATTTGGGTTGCAGCGACATTTAACAATGCATCAATTACTGTATTACCCGTCATGTGAATTTCACCCAAAACACCAGAACGATGCAAATTTTCCACAGCCCAAGGAGTCGGTGCAAAGTGCAACTGAGTAATTTGAGAAATCAATCGGCGATTAGCTTCTTCTGGGTAAGGATTGAAGATATCATCAGTTCTTAACCCTGCTTCTACATGACCAATAGGAATTTTTTGATAAAAAGCTGCCAAAGCTGCGGCAAAAGCTGTGGTAGTGTCTCCCTGCACAATTACTAAATCTGGCTTTTTTACCTTAAATAATTCTTCTAACCCTTGTAAACTACGGCAAGTAATATCATTTAGAGATTGCTGAACCTGCATAATTTCCAAGTTATAATCCGACTTGATATTAAACAGTTGCATAACTTGCTCAACCATCTCTCGGTGTTGTCCAGTTAGAATTACTTGCAACTGAAATTCTGAAGAATTCTGGAAAACCTGAATCACTGGAGCGAGTTTAATCGCTTCTGGGCGAGTACCTAAGATAATGCAAACGCGTTTTTGATTAGTCATTAGTCATCTGTAATTTACCATCTATAGTCAATGGTCTATAGTCAATGGTCTATGGTCAATAGTCGGTGGTCAATCCTCACATAAACCATAAATATTAATGGATAAATTACAGAAGATATAAAAAAACCCGGCTTAACCGAGCAAATGCATTCTTTGTCTAATTAATCTGTAACGACTATTTAAAAGTTCAAATTATAAAAACCATGAAAAAACCCGGCTTAACCGGGCAGACGCACTGTTTGTCTAATTAACCTGTAATAACTATTTAATCTCACAAGTTAGAGGGCAAGCAGCGTAAACAGTAGCCTGCATTTGGTCTGCCTCTCCATGCAGCCAGCTTAACCATTTAACTTCACTAGGATGAACTCCCTTAACAGTTAGCACACCCGCAGCCAATACAACTGCCATGACATTAAACATTATTAGAGCGCCTGCTACAAGCAAAACCGCACTAACAGGCATTACAGATTGCAAGATAATCGACAACAGACATCCGACCGTAGCCATGAAGACAACTAGTGGAAAACCCACAACCAACAAACATACTGCTAATGTAAAAGTCCATATTAAAAAGCTTTTAATCATCAACAAGGAGTAGGTCTTTCCTTGATTAGAGCTTTGAGCAGAAACCATGACTTTTCCTCCCAGAATACACAACAAATTTTAATTTCAGTCATATCTCACTTTTCGCGAGTAAACTGAATTGTTTCATTGAAATTTAGTATATAAAAACTAATCGGAAAAATGAGCATTTGTTTACTAAAGTTTACAGTTAATTTTTTGTAATTATGGATATAAAATCAATTTTCTATTTATTAAAAAAACCTGTTTACTGCATCTACCTTCAGGTATAGAACCTAAAAGGTATGAGCTTTTAACTTTGATCCCCATGATATCACTCCTATTCAACTTAACATTTCTTATAAAAATTAGTAGTCTTTCTCATAATTCCTAGACAGGCTGAATAAATGATCTGCTAGTATTTGTGCTGTTAATTGCTGACAATTCGTGGCCATGTCTGGGATAAATTTCTCATCTAAGTCATGAGAATATTAACTTTAAAAACAAAAGTATTTAAAAATACTTATTAATCATGTGTATTTACTGAGGTATTTTGAGTCCTTATATGTGTTAAACCTGTTTAGATAGGTTAAATAATCTATCTAAATATTCTGAGTAGTGAAAGCTTAGGAAATAAAAGATACCAGTTGAGGTAGATGAAATAGATTGACCGTGGTTCTAGAGTTTCAATCGCCTTTTATCACCGCTAAGGCTTGCAGACAAGCATTCTCCAAAAGTCATCAAAGCAAGTGACTTTACTTCTCGTTAATTCAACTTTTTAACTGCCAAATGTGAAGATATATGACAGAATCACAGTCTCCATTAAATTCTAACTCTGCTGCCGGACGTAATCTGCCACCAATGCCGCCGCCACCACCGCCAACCCCAACCTTTAGTACGCAGCGGCAGATGACACAAACACTCGATATGTCAATGGATAGGGGCACTAATTTGCCTGTTGCAGGTCATCGTCCGGGTAGTCCACCGCCAATACCTAATTCAGTTCGCCCTCAAAACAGCAGTCCAGAACTCACTTTAGAGAAGTTAATTAGAGAAGCTTACGATCAGGGATATTCTGACTTGCACTTGGGTGTGGGTGAACCACCCCGCTTCCGCAGCCGGGGAGAAATTCAATCAGGGGATTATCCAGAAACAGATAAAGAAACTTTTATGAGTTGGTTGCGGGAGGTGATGAGTGAGGGAGAAATTCAGCGCTTTGAAGAATCCTTAGAATTTGACGGAGCAACTCAATACGAATTTGCTCGCGTGCGGATTAATGTTTTTGGCTCCCTCAAAGGGCCTGCAATGGTGTTGCGGTTGATTCCGCTAAAAATCTTAACTATGGAACAGTTGAGATTACCCCCAGTTTTTCGGGATATTTGTCATCACCATAAAGGTTTAATTTTGGTGACGGGGCCCACTGGTTCTGGTAAGTCCACCACAATGGCAGCGATGATTGACTACATCAATAAGGAGATGGCCAAGCATATCATCACCATTGAAGACCCGATAGAATTTGTCCATCAAAGCCGCAAGTCTTTAGTCAAACAGCGGGAAGTGGGAATGCATACCCGGAAATTTGACAACGCTTTGAAAGCAGCTTTACGGGAAGACCCAGATTTGATTCTGGTGGGGGAAATGCGGGACAAGGAAACAGTTAACACCGCCCTAAAAGCCGCTCAAACTGGTCACTTAGTCATGGGAACCTTGCACACCAATAGCGCTGTCAAAACCATTGAGCGGATTCTCAACCTCTATTCTGGTGATGAACAGGATGCAATGCGGGTGGCAATTTCTGAGTCTTTAGTGGCAGTAATTGCTCAAGGTTTGTGTCGCACTACTGACGGTAAGCGGGCTGCTTTCCACGATGTACTGATCAATACTGAGGCAATTAAGGAATGGATCAAAGACGGTAAGTATGATGAAATTGGCGAGCTGATGAAACAAGCTGGCTTTGACGGCATGATTACGATGAATCAGTCATTGCTGAATCTCTATCAAGATGGACGAATCACTGAAGAAACTGCTTTGGAAATGTCACCAACTCCTAACGAAATGGCGCAGTTTCTCCGAGGTCGAGTTTAACGATTGGGGACTGGGGGCTGGGGACTGGGCATTGGTCAATATTTTAGTAGTCAGTAATTATTCTCCTCCTACTCCCTCATCTCCCTCATCCCCAGTACCCAATCCCCAGTCCCTAGTCGCAAATATCTTTCTGATCCTGGTTGAGGTTATAGCTAAGGTAAAAGGTAAAAGAGAGAATTTTTACTTTTAGTTCCCTAACCTCTGTGAATAACTTGACGACAAATAAACTATCTACACCCCAGCTGTTTAAAGGCATTGCGCTATTTACACCTGGAGGAGATTTAATTTACTGCATCGACCCTAGCAAGCAAGGTCGATGGCATTTGCATTTGTGTTCGGCTTTGCAAGAAATTCTAGATTTACCAGAGCCACCACACTTTTTAGTGCCTTGTTATACTGCAACTATTGACAATTGGTTAGATCCGCGCACTCAACAAGTGCGAACTTTTGCTGAAGCTTATCCGGCTGTAATTAGACACCAAACTTTGCTTAATGCTATTTTTGGCACAGGGGAATTAGTATGGCAAGCAGCTCCTTGGCAAGAGGGATTGTGCGATCGCATGGTGTTAACAACCTATCATTCATCATTTGGGCAGCTTTGGGAGGATCATGATTTAATTGTCCGTCTAGACCTTTCTGAACCTGTGCCAAAATATCACCAACCAGTAATAGTACAAAAAAAAGAAGCCATTACCCAAGGTTATGTTCTCCGCTTGTTTGTTGCCGGACATAGCAGTTCTACTGAACGCATTCTGCAAAATTTACACGAATTGTTAGAGCGATCGCTCGGACACCCTTATACTCTGAAGGTGATTGATGTTTTAAGTCATCCAGAACAAGCAGAACTAAATCAGGTTTCTGCAACTCCTACCCTTGTCAAGGTTTGGCCTCACCCAATTCGGCGAATCGTTGGAGAGTTGGATCGTGTAGAAAAGATTTTACAGATGTTAGCTGCTAAGGAAAAATTTTAACTAATCAGATTAGTTTTTTTTGCTAAGTGCCCGAATGGGTAGGTGTTGGTGAAGGGGTAATATCATGTCCGGTTGAAGACTTATCATTTAGAAGGCAGGGGAGCAGGGGGCAGGGGGAAAGAGGCTTTTGGGATTTTTGCACAGATGCGGTAATTATAAGTGATTAGCCGAACATGATATAACTACAAAAATGGCTAGATTCCCCTATCTGTAAGGATTTGAGAGCTTTATAACTTAAACCATCCGCGCACCTTATATCAACTAACTTTCAGCTATTTACAGTTAGCACAATTGCCTGTCTGAGAAAGTCGCAAAAAATAGCAAATTCTGTCGCTGTTTGGTCAGGAGTGAGAGGATGCGGCGGATATGATTCAGTGTTGTGTTAAATTGGCATTACCTGCTTGTAAAGCAAAGTATTGAACAAATGGGAGAAATTCATTATCGCAATCCAAAAGCAACTGATTAATTCACAAATCAAATCACCTAGCGTCTTCTTGATTGACCATGAGAATAACAATCGTGGTCTGATCGACACCAATGAGGCGTTACAGCTAGCCGAAAGCTTAGAGCTTGACTTAGTTGTAGTCTCCCAAGGTAAAGACGCTCCAATCGCGAAGATTCTCAACTATGGCAAGCTTCAATATCAAAAGAAAAAACGTCAGAGCCAAAGTGCTAGACCCACGGTAAAGGAAGTTCGATTCGGTCTAAACGTGGGTGTGGCTGATTACAATTTACGCATCGAACAAGCAGGTCAGTGGTTGAGTAAAGGCGATTCTGTCAAGTTCGCCATTCGTTTACGAGGCCGAGAACATCAATATCGTGACAAAGCGGGAGAGATGTTAGACCGAATTGCAAACGATCTCAGTCAAGTAGGTAAAATCCAGTCGCTGGATAAACGCGCCCTGGTTATTCAAGTCATTCCTGCCTAATTATCTGGCGATCGCTAGAGGATGTATTTGTGGCAGCTTGTAAGGAACGAAAAAAGCCGGAGATAGTACTGTAGCTTCTATGGAAAAAACAGTCAACTGTTACTCAAGGTAAATTTGATTTTCCGACCAAACAAGCGCCACGCGCCGGGATATAACCAATCAATCGGCGCATTTAGCGATTAGGTGTGTCAAAGCATCAATCAGGCGATCGCTTTCCATTGGTACAATGTCCTTTCCATGCATCACATCTTGAGTAATGTGAAAATGCACCAATGCTCCTATGAAAATTCTTGCTGTTGCTTCTGGGTCAGGTATGTTGAGTTCAGGAGCCGCTAAGTAGTGAGTGAGAGTTTCCGTTACTGGCTTAATTATCGCACGAACACAAATTTTAGCTAACTCAGGAAAACGGCCAGATTCCCCGATTAGGACTCGCATAAATGCACTATGTTCTTTGTCATTAACCATCTGCTCTAATGCTTTGGTTGCTACCTGGTGCAGTATGGCAGCTGGTTCTCCGTCAATAGGTTCTGTGCCAAAAATGGAGTTGTTTTTTTTGCTTGCCAGCTGCTCTATCAAGACTTTAAAAAGTCCTTCTTTGTCTTGAAAGTGGCTGTAGACTGTCGCTTTAGATACATTTGCTGCTACTGCTACCCGATCCATGCTTGTACCAGCATAGCCATGTTGAAGGAATTCTTGCATTGCCCCTTGCAGAATTTGCTCCACTTTATCAATAGAATTGTCTCGATCTACTTCGCCAGCTTTGATACGTACCATTTATTAATCATCCTTTCTTATAAACAATATTAATAGATGCTGCAAAATATCCCTGTACAAAATAGCGAAAATAAATATACTCTTCGATAAAGCCCAAAAGCCTCTATATATCGGCTTTTCTCTTTTCTACTTTCTTGTAATAAACAATCAATTTCAATTGTGAATAGCATTTTGCTGCATAATACCGAGCAAATTGATTGATGAGTTTAGTTATATCATATTGACTAAACTAGTCGGTTTAGTTTAGCATAAATTGAACTGGACAGTTTAGTACAAATTTCTACTTGACTAAACTAGTCGGTTTAGTTTAGCATAAATTGAACTGGACAGTTTAGTACAAGTTGCTACTGGTGGTAAGGGGAAAAGAGTATGGAGCAAAACAGAAATTCAGAGGGTTTAGGGTCTTCTCGGAATCCTTTGCGATCGCCTGTTCTACTTGCAATAATTGCGGCACTAGGAATAGGGGGAATCAGTTTTTATGCTGTGATGAAGTTTCAGGCTACAGCCAATGAAAAACAAAAAACACCAGTAGCAGTTGAGCCTGTGGTAAAAACAGTAACAGGATTAGGGCGGTTGGAGCCAAAGGGAGAGGTAATACAACTGTCAGCGCCATCTTCTGGTGAAGGAAATCGGGTAGAGCAACTATTGGTGAAAGAAGGCGATAGTGTCAAAGCTGGGCAGGTAATTGCAATTATGGATAGCCGCGATCGCTTACAAGCTACCTTGGGTGAAGCCCAAAAACAAGTTAAAGTTGCCAAATCTCGCCTTAACCAGGTAAAAGCTGGAGCCAAACAGGGAGAAATTGGAGTGCGTCAAGCTACTGTAAATCGTCTGCAAGTAGAACTAGAAGGAAACATTAAAACTCAGCAAGCGACAATTAATCGTCTAGAAGCAGAACTCTTTGGGCAACAACGGAGCTTGCAAGCAACAGTGGCTCGTGTCGCAGCCGAGAAACGTAATGCCCAAGCTGAGGTGCAGCGCTACGAGACTTTATATAAAGCAGGAGCAATTTCTAGCCAAGAAGTTGGTAACAGACGCTTAAACGCTGAAACTTCCACTCAAGCGTTAATTGAAAGCCAAGCCACTCAGACAAGAACTGTAGCCACCCTCCAACAACAGCTTAACGAAGCAAAAGCCAACCAAGATCAAACCCTCGCCAGCTTGCAGCAGCAGATTAAGGAAGCAAAAGCTAACCTGAATCAAACTGCTGAAGTCCGTCCCACAGATATAGCAAATGCACAGGCAGAGATAGACAGCGCTCAAGCCACCGTAGATAAAATTAAAGCAGAACTAGCGCAAGCATACGTTGTGGCTCCTAAATCCGGTCGAATTTTGGAGATTAATACGCGGGCTGGAGAAACTGTTGGTAATGAAGGAATTGTGGCTCTAGGTCAAACCGAGCAGATGTATGCAGTAGTAGAAGTCTACCAAAGTGATATCCAGAGAGTGCGTCCAGGACAGGATGTGCGGGTAAGCAGTGATTCTTTACACAATGAATTAGGGGGAAGAGTGGATTGGATTGGTATGCAGGTAAAGCGGCAAAATCTGATCAACGCTGACCCTTCTAGTAATATTGATGCCAGAGTAGTGGAAGTTCATGTGCAATTGAATAAACTATCCAGCCAAAATGCTTCCAGTTTTACTAATTTGCAAGTAAAGGCGGTAATAGAACTATGATTGGATTTATTCAACAACTGCGCCAGCGAACCCCTCTAGGATGGTTGCAACTGAGTCATGAAAAAAGCCGTCTCTTGGTGGCATTGGGAGGCATTGCTTTCGCTGATGTTCTCATGTTTATGCAGCTAGGATTTCAGAATGCCTTGTTTGAAAGTAATACTAAGCTTCCTAACAGTATACAAGCTGACATTCTCCTAATTAGTCCTCAAGGTCGTAACGTGTTAAATATATCCACCTTTACGCGACGGCGGCTATATCAGGCAATGGATGTACAGGGGGTGAAATCAGCAGAACCCATGTATATCAACTTTATCGATTGGAAGAATCCGAAAACACGCCAAAAGACATCTGTACTAGTTATTGGGGTCAATCCTGAAAAGCAAGCGTTAAGTTTACCGGATGTCAACAGACAGATAGATATGGTAAAGCTGCCAGATACCATCCTCTTCGATCGCGCTTCCAGAGGAGATTATAAAGAAGCGATCGCTCAAGTTGAACAAGGAAAACCTGTTACAAGTGAAATTGACCGTCGAACAGTTACCATTAGTGGCTTATTTTCAATCGGGGCTTCCTTTGGGGCTGATGGGAACTTAATTACCAGCGATCAGAACTTCTTGCGGCTATTTCCCGGACGACAAGCTAGTAGTGTCAGTATTGGTTTACTTGAACTACAACCAGGCTATGATGTCAAAGAGGTGAAAGCAGCTTTAGAATCTCATCTGGGTAATGATATTAAAGTCATGAGCAAAGCCGAATTTATCGAATTTGAAACAGATTATTGGAGAAAAAATACAGCCATCGGGTTTATCTTCAGCCTGGGTGTAGCAATGGGGTTTATAGTAGGCGTGATTATCGTCTATCAAGTACTTTCTACAGATGTGAATTCTCACATGAAAGAATACGCCACCTTCAAAGCAATGGGGTATAACAATCTCTACTTATTAGGTGTGGTGTTTGAAGAAGCGATAATTTTGGCAGTTTTAGGTTTTATTCCTGGAGCGATCGTACCTTTAGGACTTTATCATTTAACTCGTAATGCTACAAATTTGCCACTTTACATGACCGTTGCGCGAGCTTTGACGGTGTTAACCTTGACTATGATTATGTGTATGATTTCTGGTGCGATCGCCACTGGTAAATTACAGTCCGCCGACCCCGCAGATATGTTTTAAATTTGTCATTTGTCATTCGTCATTGGTCATTTGCAAAGGACAAATGACAAATGACAAATGACGAGCATCACCAGTAATCAAGCTATTTATGACTAGTCAACCTGTTATCTCTGTTAAAAATCTCGATCATTACTTTGGTTCTGGTCAACTTCGCAAGCAAGTTCTCTTTGATATCAACCTGGATATTAACGCTGGCGAAATTATTATTATGACTGGGCCTTCTGGTTCTGGAAAAACTACACTTCTCACCTTATCAGGCGGCTTGCGTTCTGCTCAATCTGGCAGCTTGCAGATATTGGGACAAGAACTTTGTGGTGCAAGTACAGCACAACTTACCCAAGTGCGACGCAATAACGGTTATATTTTTCAAGCGCACAACTTGCACGGTAGCTTAACAGTACTCCAGAACGTCAGAATGGGCTTGGAAGTGCATAATAATATTTCGCCGACAGAGATGAAAAGCCGGTCAGCCCAAATGCTAGAAGAGGTAGGATTAGGAGAACGCCTGAATTATTATCCTGATGATTTGTCTGGGGGACAAAAACAAAGAGTTGCGATCGCTCGTGCGTTGGTTGGTCGTCCTAAAATTGTCTTAGCGGATGAACCCACCGCCGCCCTTGACAGTAAATCTGGACGAGATGTGGTTAATCTCATGCAAAAACT
The DNA here is from genome assembly GCF_034531255.1 of Nostoc sp. ChiQUE01b. Taxonomy (NCBI): domain Bacteria; kingdom Bacillati; phylum Cyanobacteriota; class Cyanophyceae; order Nostocales; family Nostocaceae; genus Nostoc; species Nostoc sp. ChiQUE01b. The sequence continues at coordinate 26,677 of NZ_JAVRBM010000027.1, forward strand.
AGCTAAAGAACAGGATTGTACCATTCTCTTAGTGACTCATGACAACCGCATTCTAGATATTGCCGATCGCATCGTTTATATGGAAGATGGCAAGTTAGTAAATGACAGTGCTGTTGTTGCAGCATCTTAAGCAGATTGCGAATCAAATAGGATTGCTATAGGAATTTTGTCGGGGCAATGCTTAAAAGCAAGTTCTATGTTGCTAAAATTAACAAAACCTTCGGAAATCATTAAATTCCAAATGTTAAATTGACCTTGGCTTGCGGTTTTACCAACAATCAAACCAACTGAATCATTAAATGGAAAGTAAGAGAAAGTTTTTACATTAAAAGATTCCAGGTTTTGCAAACTCTTACTCAATATATTAAATTCACCATTTTGGGAGGTATCCCAAAATGGTGAAATATATCCACCATCTTCATGACCAGGTAAATTAAAGCGGGAATCAGGCTCAATAATAACTTATAATGTTGCTAGAATTTGCTCTGTTTTTGGTTGCATGGTGTAATAGGTATAATTTAATTTTTTGTTGACAAATACTTTCGGACATAAGAAGCATACTTTCCTTTTGGCAGCTAGTCTCTATATTAAATGAATGATTTAGGAAGATGCTTGTAGTAAAGCTGATTGAAATGGTTGCAACAGAATGCCAAGAATTTTATCAACATCATTGATGTAGTATTCAACTATATCAATGTATGCTGTTAGTCCTTCCAACATTAAAAACCGCCAGTTTGTTCCACTAGTGACAACTCCATAGATTGTCTTAACTTCTTGTTGAGTATTTTGATTGAATAGTTGGGCAGCTATCATAGTGGCAATACATTGTCCTAAACCACCTTTGATATTTTCATTTTTCGCCTCAATAATTGTCAGTACAGGCGCTTTAATATAAAACTGTTCTTCAGAACCAGAGAGAATGAAATCACAAAATCCATTCAATCCTTTACTAGTATCTACATCAAAATCTGTTCCAGAAAACAGTGATATTTGATAATTTCGCTGTCGCCTAACTTCTGTAAGAACTGGCATAATTAGTAATTCTGAACGGGCTTTTTCAGTGTTGATTGCAGTTGCTAGTTGAGTATATTCTTCTAAAAGCGTTGTTAAGGTAGCAGAAGGTTGAATAGGCGGCACATCTTTGAATAGATTGCGCTTTTCATCAATTACAAGCTGAAACGTTTCTCGAACTTTGGCAAGTGTGAAATCACTGTATGCCATCTGCAACATCCTCAATTATTCACAACTAAACTCTAGCGGCTGCACAGACAATCTGGTTACTATCTTGACCAAGTTGCTGGCGTAAAACGTTTGGAGTTCCAGAATTATCAGCAACGGTGTAGCGTTCCAGCCAGGATGCGGACTGTGCTCCTTGAGTCAGCACTTCATGGGGAGTTAGGGGATTAAGCAGTGTCAAGAACCGCACAAAGGCATTTTCTGAACTCGCGTATTCTGCAAGTATGCTTACTAAATCATCAGTGCTGGGGTTGTAGAGGCGGTTGAGTCCGCGCAACGTGGGACTAGTTTGGCGGGTGGTGGGTTGGACAACTAAATCGCGGAGGGTTTCGCGGATGGGTGCAGGGGTGTTGGGATTTTGAGCAACTGCACAACGGACTTCGACTTTTTCATCCTTTGCCAATTGTGATTGTGAAAGTTCTGTATCGCTATCTTTATAATTCCCAATAGCAAACAGAATTAATACAGCAATCCTATTTGATTTGTGAGAATTGCAAGCTACAGGTGTCCCAATCTGGTTTGGTTAACGTTTTAATCTTTGAATGGGATTATAGCGGTTCTCGGCCCTTGTGAGGTACAAGAACCCCACCCTGCAAGCGAGGAGGGGAATATGATGTACCTAATATGAATAGGAAAAGCTATAATTCGTCAAAATTTGATACAAATTTCCACCGATCGTAATCACACCAAATTTTTTTGTTGTTTACTTAATTTGATTATGATTGTTGGCGATGTTACAACCCGAAATTTTAAAACCGTTTACTATACCTGAGTACTTTCATAAAACAAAAGTAGTTTGCTAAAAACATAAACCTCTAATTCGATAGAGATATTTGTTGTTATCCTAACCAGCTAAATCACTTTATCTAAGTAAAATCTCAACAATTTCTAAATTATTTTATGGACTTGGAAGTGATAAATCAACAATAACTGACTCAAGAAGTAGGAATTAGCAAACAAGTACGGAGAAAAGCCTAATCTGTTCTTTTTTCTGCGCCACTAGTTAAGAGGTAATCTATGGTGCGAAACTCAAAGCTAGGGTACAGAACGTTCCCTAAGTCTATTCTGCGTCCATCCGTTGCTATAGGTATAACTATATCTTTATTGGTTGGCGGAATAAGTTTTTATATAGTAAAACGCGGGCAAAATTATGCCAATCAAGAGGCACAAGTACCAACAACACAATTGTCACAGTTAAAAACGGTAACAGCTTTAGGGCGACTCGAACCACAGGGAAAGGTAATTAAACTCTCTGCTGCGGTGTCTGCAGAAGGAAGTCGGGTAGAAAAGTTGTTGGTAAAGGAGGGGGATAGGGTAAAAGCAGGACAAGCGATCGCAATTTTGAACAGCCGCGATCGCCTCCAAGCGGCATTAAAAGAAGCGGAGGAACAGGTAAAAGTAACCCAGGCAAACCTGAACCGCACCCAAGCAGGTGCTAAACACGGTGAAATTGCTGCCCAAAAAGCTGCGATCGCTCGTGTAAAAGCCGAACGTCAAGGTGATATTAATGCCCAAGCCGCGACAATTGAGCGATTCCAAGCCCAAGTGCGTAACGCCCAAGCAGAAGACGAACGCTATCAGCAACTATATCAACAGGGCGCAATTTCCGCCTCCCAACGAGATAACAAGCGTTTAAACTTGGAAACTGCCCAAAAAAGCTTGCAAGAAGCCCAGGCACAGTTAAATCGTACCCAATCAACTAGTCAGGAACAAGTTAAACAAGCTACAGCAACACTCAATGAAATCGCTGAAGTGCGTGGAGTGGATGTAGAAGCCGCCCAAGCAGAAGTCAATCGTGCCGTAGCAGCCATGAATCTGGCAAAAGTCAATCTTGAACAGGCTGTAGTGCGATCGCCCCAAAATGGACAGGTATTTGAGATCCATACCCATCCTGGGGAATTAGTATCAAATGATGGCATTGCAGATATTGGACAAACCAGCCAGATGTATGTCATTGCCGAAGTCTACGAAAGCGATATCGGCAAAGTGCATTCAGGGCAGCAAGTGCGAATCTTTGGTGATCACCTCCCGATTGAATTGCAGGGAATCGTAGATCGCAAAGGCTTGCAAGTGCGACGACAGAATGTCACTAACACAGATCCCGTCAACAATATCGACAACAGAGTAGTAGAAGTCCACATCCGACTAGATGAAACTTCCAGCCAAAAAGCCGCCACCTTAACTAATATGCAAGTTAAGGCAGTAATTGAATTGTGAAATTTGTCATTTGTCATTTGTCATTGATCATTTGTCAGGAATTATTATTCTCTCCTGCTTCCCCTGCTCCCCCATCTCCCCCTGCTCCCCCTACTCCTCACTTCTTATGATGGGATTAATTAAACAACTGCAACGACGAACTCCTCTAGGATGGCTGCAACTGAATCATGAAAAAAGCCGTCTTTTAGTGGCATTATCAGGCATTGCCTTTGCGGATCTTCTGATGTTCATGCAGCTAGGCTTTCAAACTGCGCTGTATGACAGTAACACCAGATTACATCGCAGTTTGCAAGCAGACATTGTTTTAACCAGTCCCCAAGCCCGTAACTTACCAAGCTTGTCTACATTTTCTCGGCGGCGACTTTACCAAGCAATGGATATACCAGGGGTAAAGTCGGCCCAAGCAATGTATTTCAACAACACAATCTGGAAGAATCCCCAAACGCACCGTGAGACAGGGGTATTAGTTATCGGCTTTAACCCAGACAAGCCAGCCTTTGACTTACGCGATGTTAACCAGCAATTACAAGCGATCAAAATGCCGGATACCGTGTTGTTCGATCGTGGTGCAAGAGGAGATTATCAAAAAGCGATCGCTCAAATTGACCAAGGTAAAACCCTGACTACCGAAATAGAACGGCGCACAATTACCATTAGTGGCTTATTCCAAGTCGGGGCTTCCTTTGGCTTTGATGGCAACCTGATTACCAGCGATCAAAATTTTTTGCGGCTATTTTCTGGGCGACAGTCCAGCAGTGTCAGTCTAGGTTTGATTCTTTTGAAACCAGGTTATGAACCGAAAAAAGTAGCAGCAATGCTCAAAGCCTACCTCAGAGATGATGTCAAAGTATTAACCCACGCCGAATTTATTGAATTTGAAAATAACTTCTGGAGAACAAATTCCCCAATTGGGTTTATTTTCAGTCTAGGTGTATCAATGGGGTTTGTGGTGGGTGTGATCATCGTCTATCAAGTCCTTTCTAACGATGTTAATGCCCATATTCAAGAATACGCCACCTTTAAAGCAATGGGATATCGCAATTACTACCTGCTAGGTGTAGTGCTTGAAGAATCGTTGATATTAGCAGCACTGGGCTTTTTCCCCGGATTAGGAGTTTCCTTAGCGCTTTATCAACTGACTCGCAGTGCTACAAATTTACCTATGTACATGACTGCGATTCGGGCATTGCAGGTGCTAATACTGACCATCATTATGTGTACAATTTCCGGTGCGATCGCCACCCGCAAACTCCAAGCCACCGATCCCGCTGATATGTTTTAAATTTGTCATTCGTCATTGGTCATTGGTCATTTGCAAAGGACATAGACGCGCTAGCGGTGAAGCAGCGCGGTCTTGGGGGTTTCCCCCATAAGCGACTGCTGTTAGCGCAGCGTTAGCGACGCAGGAGCGTCACCCGAAGGGCTTCCCGCAGGGTAGGACAAATGACTAATGACGATCGTCACGAGTAATCGATCTATTTATGACTAGTCAATCCATCATCTCCATCCAGAATCTCGACCACCACTTTGGTCACGGCTCACTCCGCAAGCAAGTTTTATGTAATATCAACTTAGAGATTAACGCTGGTGAAATTATTATCATGACTGGGCCCTCTGGTTCTGGAAAGACTACCTTGTTGACCTTGGTGGGTGGATTGCGTTCTGCCCAATCTGGTAGTTTGCAGGTGTTGGGACGAAAACTTTGTGGTGCTAGTGCTGAAGAATTAGTGCAAGCGCGACGCCATAACGGTTATATTTTCCAAGCACATAACTTGCATGGTAGTTTAACAGCACTCCAAAACGTCAAAATGGCTTTAGAATTGCACAAACATCTTGGGTTAAAAAAGATGCGAGCTAGGTCAGCCCAAATGTTAGAGCAAGTAGGATTAGGAAATCATTTACATTACTATCCTGGTCAACTGTCTGGGGGACAAAAACAACGAGTAGCGATCGCTCGTGCTTTAGTCAGTCATCCTCAAATAATCCTCGCAGATGAACCCACCGCCGCCCTTGACAGTCAATCAGGCCGAGATGTAGTCAATCTCATGCACAAACTAGCAAAAGAACAAGGCTGTACCATCTTGATGGTTACTCATGACAACCGCATTCTAGACATTGCCGATCGCATCGTTCACATGGAAGATGGCAAACTCAAGTCAAAAGTAATACTATCAGCCTAAAGTTCATTAGCGTATGCCATAATTGAGAGTTGATTTATAAAGTAAATCTGAAGTGTGACATGGCAGACTCACATTTTTGCCTTAATATCACAGTTTTTTGCCAACTAAAGCGCTATTATCAGCAAATATTAAAATATTTACGACTAGTATATAGTTTAATTTATCCTCACTGACTTACTCACCTAGTTTAAGTAATTTCCCCATATCAATTTCAACCTAAGAATGTGATATTAGTGTCCAGTTGAAAAAGTGTCCAGTTGATTCCAAGATTTCTTTCAAGTATTATTTATGTAATCACAGTTAAATTTTATGCTCATTGCCAATGTCATACACCTTGGTTATTAGAGTTCAGACCAATTTCCTAAAATTACAGATAAAATGATTCGCCCTTGCAATCCATAAGTACCTGGAGAATTTCCAAAAACTTATGATTGTCAGCAATATTGGCTTTAAGCAAGAAACACTAGCGATAATAAGCTAATCTATTTTCCAATACAAGCAAGGGTTTTTTTTGTAGTTCTATGATTATTGAGAATAGCGCTAGTAGTTCAAACAAAAAGTTGCTCAGTTTTGATGTCAAAACTTTGACAGCCAATTGCCGTGCAATAAATATGTTAAAGGGAATATTTGCTGTTCTCCCGATCACCTTGGCATTGCCTGTAGATGCTTTGCAAGTAAAGGTAATTCCAACTAATCCTAAATTAGGGGATACACTCTCGGTGGTGATTAATCTAGATAATCCAGAGAATGGTAGAAATCCAACAGTAGCCAGTGGTAAAAATACATACCCAGCCTTTGAAATTGCACCTGATCAGTATCGGGCTTTTGTTCCCACAACTCCACTAGAAAAAGCTGGAACTAGAACACTTCGGGTTGCAGGGGATGGTCAAGTGCGAAACTTGGCAGTGAATGTGCTTAATCGTAAATTCCCCGTACAACGCATTACTTTGCCACCGGGCAAAGCCGGAGTGGATGCCACAGAGTATGAACTGAAGCGTGTGGCGGCTTTTAAGGCGCTACAAACACCAAAAAAGTATTGGAATGGAGTATTCCTGAAGCCAAATGCAGGGCGGATGAGTACAAACTATGGTGTACGTCGCTACTATAATGGTACATTTGCAAAAGACTACTATCATCGTGGTCTTGACTACGCTGGTGCTGCCGGTTCACCGGTAATTGCCCCAGCCGCTGGGCGAGTTGCTTTGGTAGGTAGGGTATCCCAAGGGTTTCGGATACACGGTAACGTAGTTGGCATTGACCACGGTCAAGGAGTAACCAGTATTTTCATGCACCTGAGTCGTATTAACGTTAAAGAAGGTGATTTTGTGAAAGCTGGTCAACTAATTGGTGCAGTGGGTTCAACAGGTGCTTCCACGGGACCACATTTACACTGGGGTCTATATGTCAACGAAAAATCTGTTGATCCAACACCTTGGCGAACTAAGGTTGTTAACTAGTAGAGGCAGAATTGATCCTGTCTTTGCATAATTTGTGTATTTTTTGCTGAGAATTACGCAAAATAAATTGGATTGATACCGTCCCTACCTTGCTTGGCTAACATAAATGATGATAAGCGTTATGAGCATCGAAAAAATTGTAGAACAAGCTCTCCAGGATGGTTATTTGACACCAGCAATGGAAGCAGAAGTCGGTAGAATCTGTGATAACGCCTCGGAACTCTCAATTGAAGAGTATATGGCGTTGGATCGGCTGATGGGTGCGCTATTAACTGGTGAGGTAGTGGCGGTACCTCGCAAACAATTCATTAACGTGATGGAAGAACTGGTACTGACAGAAGCGATCGCCCGAGTCGCAGAAATTGAAGCCACCAGCGAAAGTTCTTTAGATGTCGGGGATATTGCCGCTTACGCTCTCAATCGGCTACCACCTTTGTATGCTACTACAGAAGAGGGTGCTAACTTCCAGCGCCAAACGGCTCAGGCACAACTGCAAGACTTAATTTCTCAACAAATAAGTGAGGCGATTAACCGTTATCTTGATCGACCCAATTTCTTCCCAGAACGGCAAGCCTTGGGCAAAAACACTGGTAATGAGGTTGTACGCCAAGTTAGTGCTTTACTCCAAACATACGCACCTAACTTTGAGCAAAAATTATAATTTTAAGAGTCATTAGTCCTTTGTCCTTTGTCTAAAACAAATGACAAAGGACAAAGGACTAATGATTTTTAACTAATTAATCACGTACTAACACTTTTGTCCCTAAACTCACTTGCTCATATAACAATCGGACATCAGAATTACGCATTCTTAGGCAGCCGTGGGATACAGCCGTTCCTACCAAGTCAATATCCGGCGTGCCATGAAAGCCAATTTCATTCCGTCCATCTGACCAAAAACCAATCCATCTATCTCCCAAGGGACTATCTGTACCAGCCTGAAATACTTTGCCAGTAATCGGGTGACGCCAGATTGGATAGTGTCGCATGTGGATCACCTGGAAAGAACCTGTGGGGGTTTCCCAACCTTTCTTACCAATAGCAATGGGATAGCTGGCTATTACCTCATCTCCTGCGTATACATAAGTGCGGCGATCGCTTAAATCAACTATCACTTGGGCCTTGACATTTGCCAGCCTATTAGATGGTATTTGTTGGGCTGAAGCCTGAGACCACAGACCTTTTGGCCAACTATCCGCAACTGGATTTTGTCTTTCTACTTGTGCCACCAGCCGCGTCTGAGTTGGTAGGTCGCTTGCTTTAGCTAGATTATTCTTAATAGTTTGGGGCTGAGTTTGAGGCTTAATGGTAGAAGGCTTGAGTGTAGAAGCTTTAGGAGTAGTTGCTTTCGCCAGATTCTTCTTAATTATTTGCGACTTAATGGTAGAAGCCCTACGAGTAGTTGTTTTAGCTAGATTCTTCTTAATTATTTTTGATTTAGTTTTAGGTTTAATAGCAGAGGACTTTGGTGTAAACACCCTCTGGGCAGTCGAGCCTTGGGTAACTTCATCAGGTGGCACAGATCCAGCCAGTGCAATTTCCCCCAAACTCACTTGGGAAAGATTTTTGTAGACTCCCTCTGTCCGACTTCCCCTAAGATTGGTTCGGGTAGAATCTCGCTGCATCAAAGTAGATGCAGACTTCTCATACTGCTGTTTTGCCGTACTAATGCGCCAATGGACAGCTAAGGATAAAAATGCTGTGCCAAAACAAAGCACCATTACCATACGCCCTACAGATTCGTTTCTTACCATTGCCATCGCCTATTGTTTATCCCTGACATATCCAGCCGAGCAATTGGATGAGTTCATCATCCAATTATCAAAAATTTATCAATACTTATCATTTCCTTTGTAAATCTGCCAACACTTCTGGGCAAACTAAGACTATGCAAATTGTCCCAGCGGCAAAATTCCAAGTGAGCAACCCCATTCCTCAAATATTCTGAGGATCGTAAGCCTCTCCTCAGACTTTTTGGTGGAAATCTTGAAATGTCGCAATCAATCATTAATGGTGTGGGTGGATGAAAAATCATGTTTGAAAAACTATTGCTAGCGGTAACAATTACATTTTCCCTCAATTTCTTTTTTCAAGTTCGCGTACCAGAGCAACATAACTCTAGTGCTGCCTTCGGGTTACAACCAGAACAATCAGCAACTATTCTGGTAACGAAATCAAAAAATTAAATCACCATCTTAGCAACCACAGCAACCTAACTTCCAGAAATTATTACCCGAATTTTAAAGGTATCAAGAAGTTAAAATTACAAACTTTTATCTTCATTTTTATAGCCAAATTTAATTATTTTGATCAAGCGTATATACCCAGTTGCTAAAAGTACTACAATGTGCATCGTGTCGCGCCTTTGCTCGTTGCTGGGTCTTAGGCAACTATGGGAGCAGTATAAGGAAAAGTGGCTCTGCTTATTGCTATAAATGTATCCAAAATTGTATGCTTCAGTGTTCCAGTCATAAATCCGTCACCTGAACATGGAACTTCTGTCTCATTAGCAGGTCTAATAGATAGGGATGATTTAGAGCCAGTACGATCTATGAGTCAATCGATTACTGTATCCTGGTCAACGGTTGATGCAAAGTATCCAGAAGCATCAGTGCAAGTTGACAAACTCCCTAACCACGATTTAATTTTGCGCTGTCAAGCCGGACTGCGACCAGATCGTGCTGCTTTTGCGGAACTATTACGCCGCTATCAAAGTCAAGTCGATCGAGTTCTCTACCACCTGGCTCCAGATTGGCCTGACAGAGCTGATTTGGCTCAAGAAGTTTGGATTCGAGTGTATCGGAATATTAACCGATTACAAGAGCCTGCTAAATTTCGGGGCTGGTTAAGCCGCATTGCCACCAACTTGTTTTACGACGAGTTACGGAAACGCAAGCGGATTATGAGTCCTTTGTCACTGGATGCCCCCCGTTCCTTAGAAGACGGTGAGATGGATTGGGAAATCGCTGGTGATACCCCAGGTCCTGAGGAAGAACTGACAACTAGAGAGTTTTACGAGCAATTGCGGGAAGCGATCGCCGATTTACCAGAAGTTTTTCGTACTACCATTGTCCTCAGAGAAATCGAAGGCATGGCTTATGAAGAAATTGCCGAAATCACTGGAGTTTCTCTAGGAACTGTGAAGTCAAGAATAGCCAGAGCTAGATCGAGGCTGCAAGCCCACTTGCAGAATTATCTAGACTCCTAATTTACAGCATCTTGCCTCTGCCCAATGGCAGAATTTAAGCATAGATTAAAAATTACTAGAAAGACGTAGATTGTTTCTGCCTTTAGGAGGAAAATTGCCTAATTTTCCCAAAATTCCCGCCCAGTTTACCCGTGTATGAATTGGTAATAATGTTAAGATGACTACTGATTCTCAGTTTTACGACCGTTCTCCTTTGCAACTTCCTCAAGATTTGTCAGATGGAATGGCCAAGCATACCAATGAATCAACGGGTCTTATGGATATGGTGAAGCGCGATCGCTTCGAATTATTAAGTGCTTACCTGGATGGTGAAGTCACAGCCACCGAACGCAGGCAAGTAGAAGAATGGCTAGCAAATGATGCCTCAGTTCAATGTCTGTATGCTCGACTGTTAAAGCTGCGCCAAGGCTTGCGGACGCTCCCGGTGCCAGCAGCCCAACAGTCGCCAGAAGAAACAGTTCAGCAAGTATTGACACGTTTGCGCCGTCGCTCCAGTTTAAACTGGATGGTGGGAGCTGCGGCCATTGCCGCTTGCGCGATCGGTGCAGTATCTGGCTTAGTAGGTGGTGGTTCGATGGTGCCGCAACTGGCACAACGACCACAAAAAGAACCTATACAAACCTCCTCAGCGTCTATAGTTCCCCCTTCGCCGCTGATGGTGGGACTAAATAACCCGGTAATTGAAATTCCGAAAGCAGCAGTAGCCTCTCCAGAAAATTCAATTTATCAGGTACAGCCGCAACGACACGACCCCAAACAGGATATAAACTAATCGCAAAGTTAACAGTTTAACGAAACGCAAAAGTCCCCACCCTCAACTCTTAGTAGGGTGGGGATAGGGAGCGGGGGATGAGGATTACATCTGGAATTGATTTTTTACGCAAGTAAAAACAAAACTTTGGGGTTAAACTACAGCCGCTCCACCAGCCACCAGGTTGGAGGAAGCCTCCTAATTGCTCAACTTGCTCTAGAGTCATTAAATAAACCCAAGCCCAACTATAAGAGAGCGACTGTGGCTCATAAACCTCGATAATTTGTCGATTATAGAGGTTTTCTGGCGTTTGTCTATTAGGCTGGTAATCTTCGAGCACATCTAGCTCATTTAAAATCTTTGGGTTGGAAAAAGAGAGTAAATACCCGTAAACTTGGCTATCCCCTAGCGTCATCGCTGGGTAGCCCATTGGCAGAGCAAATAATTTGCCTTGTACAAGAGCTATTTTGACATCAACTACTTTGCCACTACAGTATCTTTTATAGTTAGCTTCACCTGGTTTGAGCGTGCCGTAAACAAAAACCTGCACCAAATCAGTAAATTTTAGATTTGATTCAACCATCGCCTATTTTAACCATCTGAATTTCTTTGCCTACTATCTACAACATAGAGGCAGATACGATAACAGATTCAGTAGGAGGATTTTTGGTGAATTCTCCATAGAATTGGTCAGCAATAAAAACCTATCATAGTAGATACCTGTAGAACTGATATCTGGAGGTATTTTTATTTACTCTGATTAGTAGCTCGACAATTAAGTACTACTTTCCTTTTTTCTCATCCAGTGCTTTCTGAATTGCTTCTCTACAAAATTCTGGAGGGTCTTCCTGTGCCTTCACCTCTTCCTTCATTTCCTTGGTGACACGAAAATTTAATTGTTCGGTTAACTTAATCTCTCTATCTGACGGTGCAGGTTCTAAATTCTGAGGATTACCTTTAGGATTAGGCATTATTGCGAAAAGTAAATATAGCTTGATTGGAAGGTTAACATTCAAATAGAGTTTTAAATCGGTGGTGTTTTCATCCTGGTAAATGGTTCACCACCGATACCACTTTTATAAATGGGTAACTCTATTTTATGTTCACAAGGTCAGAACTCGAAATCAAAACCACTGCTGAGTTGAGAGACTTATGTAGGCGTTACGGATTAAAGCCTACTGGGAATGGAGGCTACAAGACTAGTTGGATTGTCACCTTAATGGCATTTCCACAGATAGCACTCACTCAACTAAGCCAGGGAAGAGGATTGAAGTCACCAGGCTTTAGCGTTATTCAATTCCTTGAAGGGGTGGTAGATGAGATGAATTCACCCACTGATGAGCAAGCAGCGCTGATCAAGCTGACGATGGAGGGCAAAGCGATGAGCTATCCTGACAGATATGATCAAGAGAATTTGCTTAACTTGCACAAAGCTAAGATGCACCTTGAAATGGCGATCGGACTGCTAACCCAGTAAATCAGTTTAAGACCATAACACACCCTAGTCCCCAACATCCTAAGCTTAGGGACTTTTTTATGTCCTATATACCCAAAGTTCTTAGAGTATTAGTCTAAGAACTTTAGGGATATAAGATAGATAGGAATAGGGAGTAGAAAGAAATAGTAAATTGATTTTGCAAATTAAATTAGAAAATTACTAGACAGATAATTCCCTCAACATAGTAGTTCAAATGTTCTAGTAAAGGTCAAATACTAGAAAATTAGTAGAAATAAAGTGTAACAGGCATGAAACCATTGGAAATAGGTCATTCTGTTGATTCCCGATATAACCCAGCAGCAATTGAGGAAAAATGGCAAAAAACATGGGTAGAACTTGGCTTAGATAAAACACCGACAGCTAGCAACAAGCCAAAATTTTACGCTCTTTCCATGTTCCCTTATCCATCGGGCAGCCTACACATGGGTCACGTCCGTAATTATACGATTACCGATGTTATTGCCCGCCTCAAGCGAATGCAAGGGTATCGAGTAATACACCCAATGGGTTGGGATGCCTTTGGCTTGCCAGCAGAAAACGCCGCCATTGACCGTGGTGTACCACCAGCAAAGTGGACTTATCAGAATATGGCTCAGATGCGGCAACAATTGCAGCGTCTTGGTTTATCCATTGATTGGGAATGTGAACTTGCTACCTGTTCACCAAATTATTACAAGTGGACACAATGGATTTTCTTGCAGTTTTTGCAAGCAGGGTTAGCTTATCAAAAAGAAGCAGCTGTAAACTGGGACCCTATCGATCAAACTGTACTGGCAAATGAGCAAGTTGATAACGAAGGACGTTCTTGGCGCAGTGGGGCAATAGTTGAGCGCAAATTATTACGCCAGTGGTTTTTCAAGATTACCGATTATGCCGAAGAATTACTCAATGACTTAGATAAATTGACAGGTTGGCCGGAACGCGTCAAATCGATGCAAGCAAACTGGATTGGCAAATCTACAGGCGCTTACTTAGAATTTCCTATTTTTGGGATAGATGAAAAAATCGGCGTGTACACCACATGTCCAGATACCGTTTATGGTGTCAGCTACCTAGTGTTAGCACCAGAACATCCCTTAACAAAGCGCGTCACCACAAAAGAACAACAAACAGCAGTAGAAGCCTTTATTAAAGAAGTTTCTAATCAAAGTGAGTTGGAACGTACCGCTGAAGACAAACCTAAGCGGGGTATCCCCACAGGTGGTAAGGCAATTAACCCATTTACAGGGGAAGAAGTGCCGATTTGGATTGCTGACTATGTACTGTATGAGTATGGTACTGGAGCAGTGATGGGTGTACCAGCACACGATGTCCGGGATTTTAAGTTTGCCAAAAATTACGATTTGCCAGTTGATTTTGTTATCGTTTCCCCGGATGATGTTGCAGGTTTTGACTTAACCCCAACATCAGAGATTGATGAAGTCACGCAACTCATTCAAATTGAATACAACCAGGCATACACTGAACCAGGAATTTTAATTAATTCTGGGGCTTTTACTGGTATGGCTTCCACAGATGCGAAACAAGCAATAATTGAATACGCCCAACAACAAGGTTTTGGTAAAGTGCGGGTGCAATATCGCTTGCGGGATTGGTTAATTTCGCGGCAGCGTTACTGGGGCGCACCGATACCTGTAATTCACTGTCCCAACTGTGGGATAGTACCAGTTCCTGACAAAGATTTGCCAGTACAGTTGCCAGAAGAGGTGGAATTTACTGGACGTGGCGGTTCACCTTTAACTCAGTTGTCAAGCTGGGTAAATGTACCTTGTCCGACTTGTGGCACTCCAGCGAAGCGGGAAACTGACACGATGGATACTTTTATTGATTCCTCGTGGTATTTCTTGCGCTTTCCTGACGCTAAGAATCAACAACAGGTTTTCGATTCTGGTAAAATAAACGACTGGATGCCAGTCGATCAGTATGTGGGTGGGATTGAACATGCGATTTTACATTTGTTATATTCGCGGTTCTTTACTAAGGTTCTGCGGGACAGAGGCTTGTTAAACTTTGACGAACCTTTCCAACGTCTGTTAACTCAAGGGATGGTACAGGGTTTAACTTACTTAAATCCCAACAAGGGTGGTAAAGATAAATGGATTCCTTCTAATTTGGTCAATCCAACCGACCCCCGTGACCCTGATACAGGTGAACCATTGCAACGTCTCTACGCTACCATGTCTAAATCAAAGGGCAACGGTGTAGCACCAGAAGATGTAATTTCTAAATACGGTGTAGATACAGCGCGGATGTTCATCTTGTTCAAAGCGCCGCCAGAAAAAGATTTGGAATGGGATGAAGCCGATGTGGAAGGACAATTCCGCTTTTTAAATCGGGTTTGGCGTTTGGTGACAGATTATATTGCGGCTGGGGTATCCCGTAAAAAAGCTCAACTCTCTGATTTAACTAAAGCAGAAAAGGAGTTACGGCGGGCAATTCATACAGCTATTCAAGCGGTGACAGAAGACGTAGAAGACCAATATCAATTCAACACAGCTATTTCAGAATTGATGAAGTTGAGTAATGCTTTAACTGATGCCGAAGCGAAAAATTCACCAATTTATGCAGAAGGAATTCAGACTTTGGTGGTGTTACTAGCACCCTTTGCACCACACATTGCTGATGAATTGTGGCATTTATTGGGTGAAAGTGATTCAGTTCATACTCAAACTTGGCCATTATTTGACCCGGCTGCTTTGGTAGCTGATGAAATTACTTTAGTGATTCAAGTTATGGGTAAAACTCGCGGCTCGATTCAAGTACCAGCACAAGCAGATAAAGCAGCGTTGGAGAAATATGCCCGTGAATCAGAAATTGCCCAGCGTTACATCGAAGGTAAAGAGATTAAAAAGGTAATTGTAGTGCCTGGAAAATTGGTGAATTTTGTAGTTAGCTAAGTACAGCTTTGCATAAAATCGTCACGAGTTGAGGGTTGAAATTTAAACGCAAATGCGCTTCTCTACGAGACGCTACGCGAACGCCTTCCCGCAGGATAGAGGCGCAGATAATTTGCTACAAATTAATGAAATGTTGTACTTAGAATCGATAAAATTGTAAATGTAGCCTGACAAAACATCAGAGGATTTACATCCGTGACACTCAAAGAGTTAGAACAACAACTTCTTGCCCTCAGTCCTGATGAAAAATTGCAGGCTATACAGTTACTTGCTCAAAGTCTTGGCAACAATTGGCAAGGAATTGAAAAAACTCCTAGAGTCTGTGGTGGAGAGGCTCGTATCGCTAAAACTCGTATTCCCGTTTGGGTACTTGTGGAAGCTCGCAATCTTGGATATAGTGATGCTGACCTTTTGACGAGCTATCCAACCATTACAGCTACAGATTTAGCTAATGCTTGGGTATATGCAGAAGCTCATCCCAATGAAATCGAATTGGCAATTGAGCGTAATCAGGTTGCCTAATCGATGGCACGATTTTATGCAGATGAGCAGTTTCCATTTCCAGTTGTAAAATTATTACGCGCTTTGGGACATGATGTTTTGACAGTTCAAGAAGCAGAAAATGCAGACTAAAGTATACCTGATGAGGAAGTGCTAGCATTTGCCATAAGTCAAGAACGCTCAATATTATAGCAGGAGGCAGAAGGCAGAAGGCAGGAGGCAGGAGGTAAAACATTACTATTCCTAACACCACGCTTTCAAGATGTCCTAACCTTTAATTCGCTTGCTATAACTATCAACAGAGTTGATTTTATCCGTTTGCATCGTCGTGATGTTAACCACTTCGGTATTATTGTTTGTACGAAAATTGTAATTGGGAACAATTTGCAGCACAGATAGATGAGGCTGTGGCAGCAGAAGTAACGTTGCAAGGAAAACTAATTCGTGTGGTACGTCCAGTCACTTAAAAAGGTTTTGATGGAACGCGCAAATGCTAAAGTCGTCAAGTATATGTTGCAACAACTCTCTTAGCAGTAGTTGACTTCTCTGGTGTATGTGTATTTAAAAACATCTATCCGATCATCCAGAGAGTTGGACTGTTTTATTTATACACAACAAAAAAGCGCTTGAGAGTTTTGCTCACTCAAGCGCTTTTCCGTAAAAGCTTATACCAACTCACTCGTTTGATGCAACATTTGAAATCTGCAACACTCCCTGAGGAGGGAGTATTACGGGGATAACTTGTGACAAACATGTGGTGAAATGGTATCACTCCTTGCACTAACTAAGAATATCTCTTTTGTAAGAATACCGGGGATCTAGTGAGTGACAGTTTATGAACTGAACACTAGTTAAAAACGACTCACCGTGAATAGTAACTAAGGAGACTAAGCATGATTGTAGCAATTTTGTAAGTATAGTATAAAAACTTATAGTTGATTAGCGCCCGCTGTCGGCATCGCTTACTACTAAGTGCAGTATCAAAAAGTGCAGCAAATAGTAGCATAGATATCTCAACTTTTGCGTCAAATTAGTCGCTATCGAATAAGCTAGAAAAGGCTTGGATATTAGTATCGAAGCGATTTTGACTCAAATAAATCATAGATGAAGGTATTTTTTAGAGAATGGCAACCCAAGAACAAATCTTTAACCCAAATAGATTGAAAAGTTTGGGTTGGGTATCTTCTATCTCTTAGCAAACGGTGACATCCAAGTGTTCCGTATAGTGTAGGGGGTTACTTCTTTCGTGGAAGCAAAACACAACTTTTTCACCGACAATTACCGCGATGTTCAAAACGATTTCGCGTTTTTTTATAATAGGAGTTATGCACAGGTAACGGAAAACGAACCACAGAGGACGCAGAGGTCACGGAGAAATGAAAGTTTGAGAGGGTTTTTGCGTAAGTCCTATATAAAAACAACTGAGGTAGATTATAGGTAGATTTTAAGAATTTATCGTACCTATGCCTCATCTAGATAGATGTTTCATCTTTGGCTAAAATAGCCGTTCGCCTACGAGCAGACACCTTAACCTGGCATCTATGTGTGTGGTAAGATTGCCTGGAACAAAGGTTTTATCTGAGTTGGAGTCTGGTATAAATTGCAAAGGTCAAGCTGACCGATCGTTAACTCCCAGGATACTTTTCCTATGAATTTGGAAAATATACAACAATGCTGGTGACGAGCTGAGTGGAATTTGTAGATGAATATCTAGGATTTGCTATCAGACTTAACCAACTTCCCACAATTTTGACTTTTATTTAACTTTTAGGATAGACACATGAACGATAAGCTGATGCTGATGATTCCAGGCCCTACACCGGTGCCAGAAGCTGCCTTACTGGCATTAGCCAAGCATCCGATTGGGCATCGTACTAGTGAATTTAGCAACATATTGGCAGAGGTGACAGAAAACCTCAAGTGGCTGCACCAAACTCAAAGTGATGTGCTGATGCTGAATGTCAGTGGTACGGGTGCTGTAGAAGCGGGAATAATTAATTTTCTCTCTCCAGGCGATCGCATTTTAGTTGGTTCTAATGGTAAATTTGGCGAACGCTGGGTAGAAATCGGTCAAGCCTACGGTTTGAATGTAGAAGAAGTTAAGGTGGAATGGGGAAAACCCTTAGACCCCGCAGTATTTGCCGAAAAACTCCAAGCAGATACCCAAAAGCAAATCAAAGCCGTAATCATTACCCACAGCGAAACCTCGACGGGTGTGTTGAATGACCTAGAAAGCATCAACCGCCACGTTAAAGAACACGGTGAAGCTTTAATTATCGTTGATGCCGTCACGAGCTTGGGTGCATTCAATCTACCTGTGGATGCTTGGGGTTTGGATATTGTCGCTTCTGGTTCCCAAAAAGGTTATATGATTCCGCCGGGATTGGGTTTTGTCTCTGTCAGTCCCAAAGCTTGGGAAGCTTACAAAACTGCAAAGCTACCGAAATATTATTTGGACTTAGGCAAATATCGCAAAGCCACAGCTAAAAATACAACTCCATTTACTCCGCCTGTGAACTTGATCGTAGCGTTACACACTACGTTGCGAATCATGAAAGAGGAAGGCTTAGAATCAATATTTGCTCGACATGAACGGCTCAAAAATGCTACTCGTGCCGCCATTAAAGGATTAAATTTACCCCTGCTGGCAGCAGATAATTCCGCTAGTCCGGCGATTACGGCTGTAGCACCACAAGGAATTGAACCGGATAAGATTCGGTCATTGATGAAAAAACGGTTTGATATTGCTTTAGCTGGTGGTCAAGATCATTTGAGCAATAAAATTTTCCGTATTGGTCATTTGGGTTTTGTGAGCGATCGCGATATCCTTAGCTGTATAGCATCCTTAGAAGTTACCCTCACAGAACTTGGCTACGAAGACTTCACCCCTGGTTCTGGTATAGCAGCAGCAGTTAAAGTGTTTAGTCAGTCTTAAGTACTAAATCAAAAGAGCGAGTTAAATTATCAACTCGCTCTTTTGATTTGTATATAGAGTAGAAACCGTTAGAGTCAAGAGAGCTATATATCAACCTTTGCATCAGGTAGAGTTGATGTGACATTCCTCAATCCTCCTAAATGACACCAAGTTGCCCTAGATAGTATTATTTGCTTTGAAGAAAATCGTACTGTATCTTTGACACCAAACAAAACTAACTTTGGCAACTTAGTATCATCCAAAATTGGCATAAATATAGTATTGTTTGAGAGCCTGCTAATATGCATTTGGTAGAAACTTTTAAGCCAAAGTCTAAAATCTACAATCCAAAATTGCTATAACCTACGCCGTCTCCAGCCAATCATAAATTTGTTCTAATTGCTCTAGAGTAATTAACCCATATTGCCAAAGAATCATTGCCAAAGGGCCTGGGTCTTGCTCCCGATGCCGAAGCGCCACCGCTAGTGATGCTGTGGAAATTGCCAAATCTTCTTGCAAAAAATGAATCAGTCGAGAATATTTTGATGGTGACATTTGGATCTCACCTCCTTGTGCAGAATGTATTGTCATATATCAGTTCACCATTACTCGGTAGACAGTAGCCAGTATTTCATCTCTCACTGTGCCGTTATCGGCTATACACCCCAGCACAGTTTTTGTTAATCTGCCTTTAAAAAAGGCTTCCTATAGATGGTCTGAGAAATAAAAATTCTCATACAAGTCATCTGCTAGCTTATTAAGCAGTATTTTTACCTAATTAAATTGGCTTCATCTTATTTACCTTTGTGTTTTATTTAATTACACAGGTAGTAATAAAGATTCCATAGCCTATACTCTCTTATTGGCGACTATTTACACTTGCGCCCAAGGGAATATTTTTGAGACCAAACCTGAAGACTGCGATTTCAGGTTTGAGACAGTAGAATTTTACATTATTACTACAGTTTTTAAATAGTAGCGTTACAAGTGCTGTTTGACCACATAAAGTGATATTTTTTACAAAAACAACATATATTTCGACCGTATAGGCTCTCAACCGAGTAATTACCCAAGTTTTTATCCCCGCAAAGCACCGGAGTTTCAAAACTCAATTTTGAGAATATCGCCCACTTTCAACTTCAATTCGGCAGATCTTCCAGAACGAAGTTCAATCACCTTATCAACTGGTGTATTGGGACCATAGGTAGGACAAGGCTCACTTGCACAAGGAGGTGCAGCAACCTGAATATATTTAACTACACCTTTATGTAGAAATACCATGTCCAAAGGTACAGGTACATTCTTCATCCAGAAACTGACTGGTTGTGCAGAAGGGAACCCAAACAGCATCCCTCGGTCATCTGGCAAAGCTGGCCGATACATTAACCCCATCGCTTGCTGTTGTGGCGTCTGCGCTACCTCTAATTGAATGGTTGTACCATTAGGCACAATGGCTTTAGCAGAAATTGGTAGTTTTTGACCTAAACTCTCTGGTGCTGGAGCTTCAGAACCAGAGCTAAGGCTAGGAGATTTAGCTGTTGTTGGCACAGAACAACCCATCAGAAAAATACTCAGCACTATCGAGAGCAAACTTAGCCGACGAGTCATATAGCTTTTCGATTTTGTAATTTAGATTTCAATTTTACAGTGTTGTAGGCAGAAAAACCCCTTGGGTGGGAGGTAGCAGCACCCAAAGAAAGCATTCCCAATCTGAAACTGGGAAAGAGGTAAGGAGATAGGCAAACTTCCGTTACAGTATACTAGGATTCTCTTAAAACGTACCCTACGCCTCGCACTGTTTGAATGAGGCGCTTTTGACCTTCATCTTCGATTTTTAACCGCAAGTAACGGATGTACACTTCAATTACATTCGACTCACCCAGAAAGTCGTAACCCCAAACATTTTCGAGAATTTGTTCACGGGTTAACACCTCACGGGGATGTTCCATTAAGAATTTTAATAGTTCAAATTCCTTCATTGTCAAGTCAATTGGTCGCCCGTTGTGTATAGCACGGCGAGTTGCTATGTCTAAAATTAAATCCCCAAAGCGTAATTGCTCCGTGGTATCCACATCGGGTTTTAAGTAGAGGCGAATTAACTTCAAAAAATCTTCTGAGCGGTAAGGCTTGAGGATGTAATCATCCGCCCCAGCTTCTAAACAAGCTACACGATCGTCAACTGTATCCCTTGCCATTAAAATCAATACAGGCGATCGCATACCAGTGCTTCTCAGATTTTTGCACAATGAGAGTCCTGATTCTCCTGCTAACATCCGGTCTAAAACAATTAAAGCAGGTTGGCGATCGCGACAGTGTTGTAAACCACTCGTCGCATCATGAGCCAAAATTGATTCATAGCCGGCTTCTTGCAAATCGCAAGAAAGCTGATTGGCAAGGCTCTCATCGGTTTCAACCACCAAAACACAGGGACTTTGAGCAACTGTCATAACAATTTGAGATATTGGATTTGGGATTGTAAAGATATTCCAGAGAAAATCTTTACCTCAGTTATAAAGTGCAATTACGAGTTTTTAGTGATGGAGTAATCTGATTTGACACGCTGCTAAGGAATGTTTTAGCACGTTCAGGTGTCAGCCATCGAATTCTCGGATGCAATCTTAATAACTAACTTCAAATACATCTCTATACCAGTAATTCTGGAAGGAAATCAGCAAATGGGGGAGTAGGGAGTGGGGAGTGGGGAGTGGGGGGATGAGGGAGAAATCAATTCAAAATTCAAAAACTTTTGCCTTCTGCCTCCTGCCTCCTGCCTCCTAATGACTACGGCAATTCTACCGAAGCTGGTTTAGCGATATGTGGTAAACCCCAACCTAATTTTTCTCGCAAAATTCGGAAAAACTCAGGCGGTTGCAGGCGAATAAATCGGGCCCTATATTGCGATCGCTCCATATATACTCGATCTTCTGGTAAGATATAGCACCCTCCATTACCATCTACTACCATTACCAGCCGAGGGATATTGACTGGGTAGATATTGACCGATTCAGTATCTGGAAATACCAATGCTCTAGAAGCTAGGGAATGGGGACAAATTGGTACTAGCTGTAAAACAGGTACGCCAGGAGTCACCACTGGCCCACCAGCACTCAATGAGTAAGCTGTAGAACCAGTAGGCGTAGAAACAATCACACCATCTGCGGCAATATCTACTGGCGCATGATGTCCTATGGCAATTTCAAAATGGCACATAGAGGTCAAAGGTTCTCGGTGTAGCACCATTTCATTTAGGCATAAGGCTTCCCATAGCACTGAATCATCCCGAAACACTTTGACATTGAGCATAGCTCGTTCTTCAATTTCATACTCACCTGCCATCACCTGTTCTAGTGCTTGGGGCAATTGATTCAGGAAAGTTTCTGTCAAAAATCCCATGTGGCCGGTATTCACTGTTAGCAGTGGAATACCACAAGGGGCTACTTGACGAGACGCTGCTAGAACAGTGCCGTCTCCCCCTAATACCACTGCAAACTCCATATCTGAGTCAAAACCAGGGGGTGTCAGACCGTCAATGGGGGTGTGGCACACAGGACTCTCCGGGTTAGGGTAGCCCAGTATACCACCAATACTCGATGTGATACATACATTCCAACCGGCTGCGGTTAGCTTGTCTTTCAACTCGATAGCGACACGGCCCGCTATCGGTTTAACGTCATTGTAGATAATGCCTGCTTTCGGCACACTCAAATATCCAAGTTTAGGCGATGCTCTGTATTATGTAATCGTTACACATTTTTGGTCATGTAGTCATTAATCTAGAGTCAAATATCCAGAGTCTAGAGTTTTACGACTAATGTCTGTTTTGTCATGACTATTGACTATTGGCTTTTGAAGACTCTTTAAAAGGAGTTTTTTTAGGTTTCTGCTTTTTATTTTTATTTTTTTGGTAGTCTACCTCTTTGAGCTTCTTCATTATTCGGCTGAAGTACTCTTGTAGATAGCTTTCTAGGGTTGTGGTTTGTTGCGGATCTAAACCAAACACTGTGTATACTTCATCCATTGAAGCATTTAACTGTTTACCACTAGCCAATACTTCTGTAAACGCTAGCCTGTCTGCAACGTTCCATCCCCACTGAAAGAATCGCATAATACCCCGCACAGCACGCAGTAAGTTTATTGGCATCCGCGTTACTCTGGCATCTTTTCCAGATAAGCGTTCGCACAGGTTGATAATTTCTTCTGCACTCCATGCACGAGTACCGACTACAGGAAAAGCTTGGTTTTCCGTTTCTGGTACACTCAATGCTCGGATTGCAAACTTAGCAATATCCTGAGTGTCCATATAGGCGATGGGAGAAGAATTACCTGTTACCCAAACTGGCTGTCCTTCCAAAATGGGAATCCCATACTGACCAATTAACCCTTGCATAAACCCAGCTAGCCGCAAGATGGTATAATTCAAGCCTGACTCAGCCAAGAATAGTTCTGTACACCGCTTAATTTCCATTAGCGGCACTTCTGGATATTTATCAGCATCTAAAATCGAAAAGAAAATAAAACGCTCTATACCCGCTGCTTTTGCTGCTTGAATCAATGCTACTTTGCCTTCCCAGTCCACTTGTTTGATACTCAGTGAATCTGTAGGGCGAGATGTTGAGGCATCAATAACTTGGGTTACGCCAACTAAAGCTTCTGCTAGGGTATCGGGGTAACGTAAATTTCCGGGGACGAGTTCTGCACCCCATTCTTTAAGAAAAGCTGCTTTTTTACTGCTGCGGACAAGACAGCGTACTTTATATCCCTCATCGATAGCACGACGAGCCACTTGTCTTCCTAAGGTGCCAGTGGCACCGACGATTAATAATGTCATGAGGGTTGTAATATATCTTAATGTTTTATGAAAAGAATGTTATCAGAATAACCTATGCAAACAAAAGTTTACATCTTTTCTCAGAAAATCAATTTATTTGGATAGACTTATGAAAAAATAGCTGTCCGATTAACGGACAAGCTTTTTTCTCATTTCGATGACAAAAGGGAGTAGGGAGTAGGGAATGGGGAGTGGGAAGAATAATAACTCTTGTACAGACGCGATTAATCGCGTCTCTACTACTCCTAACTCAGCACTAATTATTCTTCTGTGCCCTGAATTTTCAGTAATAATGCGCCTAAGCCCCAGCCTACGAAGATTAAACCGAAAGACAATAGAGCTGCATTCAAAATTTCGCCGCCCATTGGTGTGATTCTCCTTATGCAATGTGGTGTGTAAACTAGGTCTACTAGAAGCTTTTTAATAGTTGCTAGGATTAGACCTGTGTAAATAATTTTAAACTAGTTTAGCAGGTAATCCCTACTGGCTTGGGGGGCAATGCCTACTGTTGGGAGAAAGGATATGGGTAAATTGAGAAAATTTAATGAGAATAATTATGAAGATATTTTATGTATCAAAATAATCAAGGTAATTTAGTAAATTTTGGCAAAGAGAATCGTCCGCGTTTGGCGCTGACGTTAGGAGATCCGGCGGGGATTGGGCCGGAGGTGATTTTGAAAGCTTTAACTGATCCAGAAATTTGTAAAAAATATGACGTTACAGTAGTGGGTAACGGAGATTTGCTCGCACAGATTTATCACAAACTGAATTTAACTGAGAATTTAGTAGCTTTGGCAAATCCAGATGAGTTGTCAGTCAGCGATGTGCAGTTGGATGGAAAAATTAAAGATCAAATTACTTCAGGAATAGGTAATGCAGCTAGTGGTGCGGCTAGTTTTGCATATATGGAATATGCGATCGCTCAAACACTGGCTGGTAAATTTGATGGTATTGTCACAGGGCCGATCGCTAAATCTGCTTGGAAAGCCGCAGGATACAATTATCCAGGGCAAACGGAACTTTTAGCACAAAAATCAGGTGTTGACCGTTTTGGGATGTTATTCGTAGCGCGATCGCCTCATACTAATTGGACACTCCGCGCAATACTAGCTACCACACATATTCCCCTACGTCAAGTAGCCGATGTGTTGACACCGCAGTTGTTGACACAAAAACTGGATTTGTTGGTGGAGTGTTTAGAGAAAGATTTTGGTATATATAGAGGAAGAATTGCGATCGCCGGGTTAAATCCCCACAGTGGGGAACAGGGACAACTTGGACATGAAGAACAGGATTGGTTAATTCCCTGGTTGGAGCAAGAGCGACAAAAGCGACCACAATTGCAACTAGATGGGCCGATACCGCCAGATACAATGTGGGTTAAGCCTGGTCAAGCTTGGTATGGAAATTCTTTAGTACAAAATCCAGCTGATGCCTACTTGGCACTTTACCACGACCAAGGCTTAATTCCGGTGAAGCTGATGGCATTTGATCGGGCAGTTAATACTTCTATTGGTCTTCCTTTCGTTCGGACTTCACCTGATCATGGAACAGCGTTTGATATTGCAGGTAAAGGAATTGCTGATGCTACAAGTATGAAAGCAGCAATACATTTAGCGGCTGAATTGGTTAGTCGAAGATTGGCGGTGGGTTGTGGTTAAAAGTTCTTTGTTGCAATATTTACTAGGAGTTACCCTGTTATTTATTCTCCTTACTTGGGTAAATATTCGTCCTGGCTTGCGATGTATATTTGGATAATGCAGTATTTTAGAGTCTGAATCGCTATGTAGTGAAAATCCGGAGGCGATCGCGCAAACTTCACCAATATTTAACAAAAACTAATAATAAAAGTATGATTTACTAGTAAATCATACTTTTACTAAGTCCATACGTGGTTTAAATGATGTTCCCAAACTAAGCGCGGCTGGCATTGCTGTTGATGTAAGTAATACGCACGAGAATAACCGCTCAGGGAAAAAATTGGCTGCCAAAGCATTTTTGATAGTACGTACTATGTGCGTACTTATATTATTATTAAGTTTTTTAGAAATACTGTAACTTTTATATGTCAAATGCAACTTTTTCAAATGGTCACGCCCTAATGATCGGTGTTGGTTTTGACTTACCAGTTACTGTTAAGGATGCAATTGCTTTACGTGATGTGTTAGTAGATCCAAATCGTGCTGCATATCCGCAGCATCAGGTTCAACTTTTAACAGAGGATAAAGCAAATCGGCAAGAAGTCATTGAAGCTTTTGATCATCTGAGCGAAAATGTAAGTAAAAATCCTGATGCCACAGTGATTATTTACTTCTCTGGTCATGGCGGTCGTACTGTAGGTCTGAATGGAATATCTGAGTATTTCTTGGTGACACACGATTATGCTCAAAGGAGACAAACTAATAAGGCTATTTCTGGAGATGAATTCACAAAGAAGATTGAAGCTATCAACTCCCGTAAACTTATTGTGTTACTAGACTGCTGTCATGCAGCAGGTATGCCAGCACTCAAAGATGGAGAAGAAAACTTTATAAAATCACCAGTACCTCCAAGCTTATTACAAGCCTTAGATAGTGGCAGAGGTCGTGTTGTAATCGCCTCCTCTCGTGAAAATGAGAAGTCTTACACAGGTAATCCCTATAGTGTATTTACTACCTGCTTGCTTGAGGCTTTGGGAGGTAAGGCGGCGAGAACCCAAGACGGTTTTGCACGCATACTTGATGTTTTGACTTATTTAGTTGAGCAAGTACCCCTCAAAACATCTGATTCCTCAAAATATCGTTTAGGTCAGCAACATCCATTTGTTAACAATATAAGTAATTTAGATGAAAACTTTGCCCTTTGTTATTACGCTGGCGGTAGTAAAGACGTACCTAACTCGATTTTCACACACACAATTGGTCAAGGTCGAGTATCACTATTTAAACAAAAAGAATTAGAGCGGTTAAAACAAGATTTTGAAATGCTTGAAACAGAACGTTATCAATTGTCTAACAAATTAGGTCAGTTAAAAAGCAATCTAAATTATGAATCCGACGTTGCAAGTAGGATAAAAATCGAAAATATAATTAATCGAGATCAGGAAAGAGTAGATGATATTGATAAACAGCTTAGTAAAATGCAAGAAAAAATAGAGTTGATTGACATAGATTTTAACAGCATATAGGTAATTTATATGAATTATTTAAGGATGGATAAAAATGTATCCATTTAAACAAAAATCTCTGGAACAATACCATGAAATATGCAATAACCTTAATAAAGAATGTTCTGATTTACTAAAGATAATAGCAGAACTAAGAAATGACTTGAATCTTGAATCAGATTCTATGAATAGAATCAAGCTTAATACAGAGATAATAAAAAAGGAAAATCGTAAACAAGAAATTGATGGCCAGCTTAAAGAATTAGAAGCCCAAATAAATCATCTTGAACAAGAAATTCATAAAGACAAAGACAAACAAGGCACTGATAGAATAGAGAATGTATTAACATATGCTCAACAACAGAGTACAACTTCCTCCGTAAATGAGAAGGAACAAACACTCGAAAACGATTATCAGTTTCAAGAACTACTTCAGGTATCTGAGAAATCTAAAAGTGTTTCCGAATTAGATAATGTTGATAGTACACCTGAAAGTGTTAAAGCTGAATCATTATTTAAAAATGATGAACCAATTGAAAATACTGTTTTATATACAGCCAGTTTCTTCCCTCAACTAGGCCCTCATGAGTTTGATATTGTAGTTTCATTTTTATTAAAAGAGCAACCACCATTATCTCTGACAATTCAATCTAAAATAACAACAGATAATGGAGAGGTTAAAATAATTGAAACTCAGGAAAAAAAGCCTTTAATTGAGGTTTGGAAAAATAGCCTGAATCAACCTGATAAGTTTTTGGGTAAATGCTACCTTCAGGCAGTCCGCTTAGAAGATTCTTCCCTTGTAATTGATTTTTCATTACCTCACCTGAGAAAAGAGCTAAAAGAGTATTTAGAAGAACAGCAACCTCTATACGTAGAAAATCAATTTAAGCGGGTTCAAATCCTACTATTCGTTCCTTCACCCAAAATTGCCACAAGTGCCATAGAATTAACAATTCAGATGGCAATTTATCATCCAGATATTTATAGAGAGAATTGGCTATTAGCAATTATCTTAGAATTAACCGAAGAAGCTGATTGGAACATTGATGTTAGTCTTAAAAACGAGCAAAAGCTTCACAAAATGCTAGCAGAGATTGAAGCGGAACAAAGAAGAAATATTGTCTTTACACGCATATCATTTTTGATATATAAAATGTTAAAAACTTCTCAGTTAAAGGGTGTAGCTGAGAACTTTATGGAAAGATTAATATCGGAGCAAAGATATGATGCTGTTCTAGCAATTGTCAAAGATTTGTATTCGGTGGCGGAATTTAAAGGACTTTATTGGGTAAAGCAGCTATTAGATCGGGGAAATGGAGAAATTCGTTCTGATGCTTATAAATTCTTGTTCAATCTCCTGAAGCAAAGTAGTTCCAAAATTTATGAGATACTAGAGCTTATTAAAGAATGGCTACCTAGCTCAAACCGTTCTCCAGAAAGCTATTCTCGCTCTAATGAATATGCCTTACAGTTATTAGTTGAATATTGCCTTGAGACGACATCAAAACTTGATGAGAAATACTATGGTGACTGGCCATCCAAGTATCAACTGTTTGTACCTTTGCATGGTAGCGATGCGGATAAAAAAATAGCAATCATAATTAGCTGGCTGTTCCATCCAGATAATGAAGGAAATTTAGCACTCAAGCATATCGTTGATAACAATATTAACCCCATACATGTCATTGGTGGCTTAATTGCAGATTGGTTCATGATTTTGCAGGGTTTGGATAAGAAAGAACCTGCTCCAGAAGCTGCTGAATTGGTTAATAAGTTGCTTCGGCAAATCATCCAAACGATTAATCGTTCCCGACAAGCAGAACTTATTCAGGTTTGGACATATCTGACTGAATACTTCCTGAGTGCATCTGAATTGCAGGGTCAATCTGGCAATTTTAAACTCAAGAGACAACTTAGTTATAAACGTAATTTAGTTAGACAACTTAACAAACAATTCAAATCTTTGCAAATAACTAACTTAGTAACTAAAAAAGGAGATTAAAATGAGTCAAGTATATCCTCTAGATAAAGTCATTCGGAAAGTTGATGCGGCTACTAAAGCTAATTTCTCTAATAGAGAAAAAATTGTAATTATTGACAGCCGCTCCAAAGAAATAATTTCAGGATGGAAGCGCTTAGTTACGGGTAATTTAGCATATTACCTTGTAGCTAATACTAATGATGCTGCCAATATTACTGAGTGCAAAGCTCTTATTTGCCAACTGAAAGATTTTGCAAATGACCGTGAAGTCACAATTTCGATAAATTATCAAGCCAGTTGTCAACCAGGAAATGAGGAGAAGGTAGCTCAATCTCTCTGTGGTGATCATAAACCAGGCGAGCAACTTGCTGAAAAAATCCAAAGTTATATCGATAAATTTAGCCGTAGCAAGGCTGCTGATTTTATTGAGAATTACTCTATTAATAAGCTAATAGAGTTACAGAATTTTGTACAGAATGAAGTAACACAAGAGGTTGGTCTAAAGTTTGATTTAAGGCTTTCCCTCGCTAATGAGGAGTATTTGAAACCTTTCTCCACAGGTTTAATTCAATTCCCTGTACACGTTCGTGATTGTACTGATGACTTAGACCTTCAGATGCAAATTGAACTGATAGTTGATGAACAAAATAAAATCAAGGCTCTAGCAAATTTTGGTAAAGAAGTACTGTTAGTGAATTTAGTTGAAGAGGAAGTCAAAAAATATTTACTTGAAAACATTACGCTTCACAGATTTTGCTATGAGCTAAAAAATACTGTTAGCAACGAAGTTATCGCCTATTTAAATAAAAGCCAAAGTCTAATTAACAAAGGTCGTAAAGTCAGGTTTTTATCTCTTGCGAGTAATTCAGTTTCTTCACTTCCAGAAGAAATTGTGGAAATTCAATATGATGTTGAATGTAAATATCAAGGATATCCAGAACCTAAGCCAATCTTTATTAAGAATACAATCCAAATGTTGCTTAACAATATTGGTAAGTATAGGTTGGCACAATCTCCTAATTTAGAAGTGTGGGTTAAAAGTAAACTGGAAAGAATTGTTAAGCCTTTATTGCTTTATAAAGAATATATTGATATTTTATTAGATTTTGAGCCAATAGCTGCAAAAATTAGAGCAGATATGGAAGAAGCTGCTAAACCTCTTGGCTATGAAATCAAGCATATTGTGTCAAGACCAAATTTAAAAATTATCGAAGTAATAAAAGGCTTTAATATTGAAATAGAAGAAACTAACTTAGCAACCAAAGATGCTAATGTTAAGGTTAAAGTAAGTACTTTTGTTGCAGGTAAAATAGAAAATCCTAGAGAGATAAAAGATTATCTAAGTCCGGATGTTGATCTTGAGGGCTTAATAAAGCAAGCTATCCATAATGCTGTACGAGAAGTTTTACATAGTATTGAACCAGAGCGATATTATCTGCGATTTTACTTTCCTGCTGTAGATGAACAGGGGAAGTTAATCGAAGAAAAATCTGTTGAACAAGAATTAATAGACAAAATCAAAGAAGTACTAGAACAATCTTTCTATGCAAAAGTTAGTACTATAATTCCTAAACCACTGAATACAGAAATTACTGAGCGATATCAGGAGTTATATGAAAAGATAGGTTCATTTGAATTTGAAGTACCTTCACTCAACGGTGATGAAGCCCCAGTTGAGTTTGAAGGTGATTTTCAAATTCAAGGTGTTGAGAAAAATAGTTGGTATATATTCCAGTCTCGACTACCCAGAATAAACGACATCAAACAATCTATTGAAAAGAGCCTCAAAGCCAAATTAAACACTTTAGATGATGAAATCCTCCAGTACACAGATACTGAAAACTTATTGCTGTTAGAAGATTTCATCAATCAATGGATAAATAACCCTGTAGGAAGAGGTAGTATTGCTAATCAATTCGGCTTAGAAATCAGTATAGGTAATCTGTCGCGCTCACGTACTGCAATAGAGGAAAGTCGCTCAAAAGTTAGGCAAGAAATGCAACATGTTGAGTTAGATGATGCTTTAGCACACCTCACAGCCAGAAGAAACCAGATTGCAGCACAGAAACAAATTGCTGCACAAACACATGAAGCTAAATCGTTAGAACTTTCTAAGCTCTATGAGCAACGCGCTCGAATTCTTGCATTACCAGACAACGAAGATGAGCTTGAAGAGTTAAATACGAAAATCAATGATTTAGTGAAAGAGATTCCTACTCCTTCTTTAGAAGAGGCTAAAAAGAAGCTGAATTTATTGAAGCCTGAAAAGCCGAAATCTAAAAGTCTTGGTGAAGTTACACAGCAAATTACGCGGCTAACTAATAAAAATAATCCAGCTATCACTTCTGGTAGTGACATAAAGCTTTTAGGAGAAGACAAAAAAGATGGCGAGTAAGCAGTAGGCAATCAATGTTAAATTCTTATTTAATACTTGGTTGCTGAGGGAATATTTCTAAGTCGTACTGTTATCTGATTAATAGCTAAAGAGCTACTAATCAATAATATAAAGAGAAATAAGCCATGAAAAATATTACAGTAACTTTCCAAAAGCATGACGGTACTGCTGAAAGGACAGAAAATATTTCATTAGATGTAAAGTTAAGTGAATTCCGCAAAGCAGCACAGATACTGCTTCGTTTTCCATATGGATTGCCTTTCGTACTAATTCTGGATAGAACTAAAAAAGAACTAGGGAATGATGGGACTTTTAAGGATGCTGGAATTCAGCAGAATGACAAGATAATATTATACCCGTTACCTGTTTGGGAAAAGCAGAAAGATAAGTTTGTACCTCCTACCCCAAAGCCTCAGCCAAAACCTGTTCAGCCAGAACCTGTAATTCCTACCCCTACTAAGACTAAGCTGGAAACTCTACCTTTGCCAATTCCCAATCCGCCAATAAAACGTCAACCAACCAATAATCAACCAGTAAAACCAAATATAGTTCTAAGATTAGTAGGTGTAACAGCTGTTGGTGCAGTTTTGATGTCTGTCTATCCTAATTTATTTACAGTTTTATCCTCAGCAATTGTACAGTCCCCAGAACAATCGATTCAAGATTACTATTCAGATATTAATAATCAGAAGTTGGCAATTGCATGGAACCGTTTATCTCCTAAATTTCAAAATGGAGTATCTTACAGTGAATATTTAGAATGGTGGGGAAGAAAGGTGGAGCGAGTAAAGCTTAATCAAATTAGCTTGGTATCGCAAGATAATAAATCTGCTGTAGTAGAGTTAAAATTACAATACTTTATGAAAAAAACTCAAAGTTTATCTCCTCCAGAGTCTCTACGCTTATGGTTAGTCTGGGATGACCAAAATAGTAAATGGATGATTAACAAGTCTCAACGTATTTCTCAATAGACTTCTTGTAGAAACCTGTCAAGAAAAAGCTATATCTGCTTGTAAGTGGGGTGAGCCATAAAAATTTGCAAAAGCGATCGCTCCTTTCCACTCTACCTCAAAGTGCGATCGCTCCCAAATTCCCTAAACTGTGGTATTTTCGTCGGGCGCTTCAAATTTGTAACCATAGCCCCGCACAGTTTTAATAAACTCCGGTATGCTGGGATCGACTTCCATCTTTTTGCGAAGCTGACCAATATGCACATCAACCACCCGGCCATCTCCTACGTAGTCGCAACCCCAGATTTGTTGGATTAGTTGTGGACGACTCCAAGCCTGATTAGGATGACTTGCCAAAAAATGTAAGATATTAAATTCCAGCGCTGTTAAGGCAAGGATTTTATCGTTAAGTGTTACCTCCCGGCCCTCTGGATTAATTACTAGCTGCTTGAAGACGATACGTTGTGTTGGAGACGGATTGATGTAGCGTATCCGCCTCAAAAGAGCTTCTACTCTAACTTCAACTTCTGCAAGACTAAATGGTTTAGTCATGAAATCATCAGCACCTGCGCTTAAGATTTTAATTTTATCAGCCTCGTCAGTTCTACTAGTTAGTATCAGTACTAAAACATTAGTACGACTCTGCATTTCTTGGCAAAGGCTATAACCAGTAACATCCGGCAAATTCCAATCCAGAATTACTAAAGCTGGGTTGAATTGCTCAAACAACGATAAGGCAGTCCTACCATCTGCTGCCGACTCTATTTGATATTTCCGACTTAAAAAACGATAGACGAGATTTCGAACGCCGAAGTCGTCATCAACGATCAGAATTTTGGGAGTAGTAGCAGTAACCATAACCATAATGCTGTCTATTGTAGATTGGGCGATTTGCTGTTGCACCAGTTTTACTTTACGTGTTTCTATTGAGAGTTTATTTACGCGCTTCTCTGCTGAGTACCATCGCTACTGTAGTACTTGTACACATTTAATTTCCATGAAGCTTATTACAACCTCAGCCATTGTCATGCCGATAAAATTCATAATTATGGCACTATTCTTGCATAATTTTAAATTTATATTGTATAATACTGAGTTTTTACATTTTTGATAAGTGTAATTAAAACCCATCTCCGTAACCGCAAATAGTCAAAAGACACATGCAGAAGCGACGGCAATTGCTACAACTTTAAAAGAGCAACACACTCCCTGATTAATTAGGTTTCTACAAAAGCTGACAAACTAACTTATCAGCCAATCTAGATTCTCAACTTTTACTTACTCGACTCTACTCTAGCCAATAGGTATGTTCTCTTGAAGAAGGTCTACGAAAATCTACCCTGGTGCATTTACATGTAGCTGCCCTCTTAAGCATATACTATACTACAAGTTTCAGCCTGAGACTATGACAAGCCAACGACCCAAAGCAACGCCACAAGCTATATAGCGCAGCAAAACCAGATTTAACAGACAAAAGCAACAGCAAAAAAAATTGCTCTAGCAATATATATAATGTTAATAAATTGCTGATAGCTTGCCTCAATAGTGTTGCTGACAGCAAAATTCAGAATGGGCTACGCTAACAGAAGTAAAACACCCTTTATATCTGGTTAACAGATAAATAGTTGTCTACCTCACAAACTTCTAATTGCTGTATATAACTCTACAAGTGTGGCAGGAGATTGAGGAGACATTATTATTAGCGATGCCTGCGGCGGGCTACGCCTACGCTGATATTAAAAAGGTATCAATTACTATATTCATCGATAAATGTTTTGGATTTTCAACTAATATTTTTCTCGATTTATGAAAAATTTAGTAAAATGAAAAATAAAATTACTAAAATATCAAAAACATAAACTTTAAATATATAGCACAAGCCTTGGTGATTAAGACATCAAAAGATGAGAAAACTTAGACACAAAAAGACTTTTCACCCAGTCCCCATTACCCCTTATCCCCAGAGGGGGCCCCACCTTCCCCAGCGATGCACTGAAGCTCAACGAAGTGTCCCCAGTACCTTCCTATATTTAATTAGATTTAAAGGAAATCTTGTCTATCCATACTCTCAAATGGCATTATTTACAATTGATTAATTGGTAGAATTTCTGGAAATTACTCCATCTATCTGAGGAGAGAGTTTGAGGATATTCATACCAGAGAAAGATCAATTAAATATCTTCAGTTCGCTAAATTGCTATTAATATCGTCAGTAAGGAAAAAATTATGGCTAATGATTTAGTCGGCGGCATCATTCCCCCACAACCACCAATAGAAGCACAAACTGATGCTCACATCTTAAAGAGTCGTCTGGAATGGGGTGAACCAGCTTTTACAATCCTGGATGTGCGCGATCGGTCGACCTACAACGAAGGTCACATTATGGGAGCAATGCCAATGCCAGCAGATGAATTGGTAGAGCGCGCAGTACCTTCTTTGGATAAGAGCCGTGATATATACGTTTACGGTGGCAACGAAGAAGAAAGTGCCCAAGCCGCACAACAACTGCGTTCTAATGGATTTGAGCATGTCTCCCAACTTAAAGGTGGTCTTGACGCATGGAAGGCGATCGGTGGCCCAACAGAAGGAATCGTTGAATCAAAAACTCCCGCAGGTGCAGACGATTACAATGTGGTAGATCGGCTAAAAAATCACCAAGAAAATCTGCAAAAGGGCGGTACTAGCGCGACGGAATCTATTAAACAGGGAGCCAGTAACCTTAAGGAAGGCATTAAAGAGGGAGCCAGTAACCTTAAAGAAAACGTTCAAGAAGGAGCCAGTAACCTCAAAGAAAATGTTCAAGAGCAAGCCAGTAACCTTAAAGAAAACGTTCAAGAGGGAGCCAGTAACCTCAAAGAAAATGTTCAAGAGCAAGCCAGTAACCTCAAAGAAAATGTTCAAGAGGGAGCCAGTAATGTCAAAGAAGGCATTAGTGAATCTAAAACTCCTAGAGACACTGAATAATTCCAATATTGGATCTTAGGCAAAAAATAACTTAGAAAGTTAGTGAATAGACCTCTTGCCACTCTGCCTTTGACTAACGTCAAAGTTTCTCCTCTTTGATTGCGAATAGAGGTTAGGGGTGGGGTGTTAGAAAATTTTCCAAGAGGTCTAATCTTGATTTTTCATGAGCAGAAAAGTCACAAATGGAGCCGGAGACGTTTCTGTTGCTCCGATTCAGAAGACAGAATATTCTGTCTAGTGATGTTTGTCCTCCAGATCAATAACTTTTGCAATAGGCTTACGGTTTGATCAGTGTTCAAACAAATCCTTAAATTGTAATAAATCTAAGGAAACTATCGTTGGGAGAAATTCAAAACATTCTTGAGCAATTTGCCAGCGTTCTTCTCGTTTGAGCATTTGTATTAGCTTCTGCTGGACACTAAGCAAGTAGCGCACATCATTGGCAGCATAACTTAGTTGAGCTTCAGATAAACTAACGGCGTTGCCCCAATCGGAACTTTGAGAGCTTTTATCTAGTTCCACTTGTTCTAACTCTTGTACCACATCTTTGAGTCCGTGGCGATTTGTGTAAGTACGGGCTAATTTACTGGCAATTTTGGTGCAAAAAATCGGCCCTACCTGAATACCCAGATTGGCTCGCAAAGTGGCAAGGTCAAATCGAGCAAAGTGAAACACTTTCACAACATTGACTGCTTCCAAAAGTTTTTTTAAGTTGGGAGCATCAGTTTGTCCTTTGGCTATACGGATTGCAGTCACTTTCCCTTCAAGATTGCACAGTTGGACAAGACACAAGCGATCGCGCAATGGCAACAATCCCATCGTTTCTGTATCAACTGCGATCGCTGTAGATTCTAAATACTGGCTAAGGGCTGCGTCACTGAGGTCGCGATCGCTCACCTGAAAATCTGGTAATGTCATCAATTGTTCAAAAATAATAGCAGTGTCCAGCAGACAAAAGTCTTGTCAGACACTACATTATTATTGTGCAAAAATATCAAAAATTAAATCTACCTTGTGCGAAAAAAGATTTGCGTCAGGTAGACTTCGCCCTGACTATTAGTAGCAACGCCAATTCCAGTCAGGTTGTAATTTCCTTTAACATTCTTGAGATGTCCGGGGCTTTTGATCCAACCAGTAACAGCTTCGGCTGCGGGGTTGCTATATCCTCGGTTGAAAGCAACATTTTCCGCTGCACTGTTGTAGCGAATAGGGATAGCTTTGACTCGCCCTTCAAATCCCTGATGGCTAAATGGGGTTTTACCTTTAGCCATATTTTGACTATGAATTCTTGCCTGTCGAGTTAAATTTGCATTTAAGGTCAACTTTGGCAGCCCTTTAGAAGCCCGATATCGATTAATTTGGTCAAATACTGATTTTTCTAACTCAGTAGTTTTAAAAGTAGGAGTCGATATTGCAACCTGACTAGAAAAAAGCGACAACAGCTTATTACGGGTGGATGTATTCGTAGAAGTATGATTTGGTATCGGAGCAGTCGTTAATCCACTAGCAAGGACAAGCGCACTTAAAGCGATGCCAAAAGCAGTTTGTCGGAACATGGAGAATTGCGTAATGTGTAGAGATATAAGACTTCTACTCTACCCTATTGTTCCGAAAATATATACCACAATACTGTTAAGTAATGATGAATTTCGGCAATTTGGCTACATCCTTTACAAATAACACAAACAATCATTTCTAATTGTCAGTATTTCAATAGGTCAGCTTCATGAAAATCACGGTTAATTTTGCTGATAATTTCAGATTTTCAGGAAATATCTCGCAAAATCTTTGCTAACAGGTTGAAGTCTGCGAAATTTGAGAAAAAACCTAACTTTTCTCAAATCTAACGCTGTGTGCAATTTTTACTCAAACTTCATTTCTCAGCCCCTTGCTTTCAAAGCCTTTCTCTTTACCAAAGACAAGAATGGAAGTGAGGTCAGAATATTAAATTGCACATTGCGTCAAACTTATGAGCGAATGAACATTTGTGTGAAATAGATTGCGCCTTGACTGTTTTTAACAACACCAATCCCCGTCAGATTATAATTACCTCTGATATTGGCAAGATGCCCTGGACTTTTGAGCCAGCCTTGAACAGCTTTTGTGGCAGGATCGCTATATCCCTGGTTGTAAGCGACATTTTCAGCAGCTGATCTGTAAGAAATACGGGTTGCTTTAACACGTTCTGAAAATCCATTATGTCCAAAGGGAACAGTACCATTAGCCATATTCTGACTGTGAATCCTTACTTGATTATCGATGGCAGCATTACGAGTCAGCGCTGGTAGCCCTTGGGAAATTCTGTAGTTATTAATTTGGTTAAAAATCGACTGTTCTAGAGCAGCAGTGTCGATGCTAGATGCTGCAATTTTAACAGTATTATTTGACACATCTGAATTCATTGGCGTAAAAGCTGGATTTGTTACAGGAGTAGCGATAGCTCCACTACTGAGAATAATAGTGCCTAAAGCAACGCTGTAAATTATTGGTTTAATCATTTGCTAGAAGTAAACTTTTAGACAATGTAACCAACTAATATCAATGTGACAAATTGATTATAGGTCTATATAGCTCTATTTGTAGGCTTTTTTGTTTAAAAACTACTAGCAAACGTTTAAAATCATGATATTACGCAAAAATGCTACTATTTAATCAATAATCGTTTTATCTTATTAGGATAATTATTTTTATTTCAGATTCCGTACTTAGGCTATTATCTAGTAAAATTACTAAGTTTATTAGAATCTGTGAGTCTTATATAATACTTTTTTAGCTTCATAAACTCAGTCATTTTGCTGTGCTTAAGTATTTTAAATAGCTTCTATATGTAAAAAAACAGTAAAGACCGATTGTGACACTCGAAGATGTGGAATGTCGGATAAAAATGGCTAGATTTATTCAGCAAAATTTATACGTGATTTTAACTAGCTGTTTTGGAGGTTTTCTAACTCTTCCTGTACCACGCGCAACACCCGTGCAATATATTCTGCACGCCACTGTTCCCGTTCCTTGGTTACTTTGACATCTGGCTCGTAAGCTTCAATCTCACTAGTTGATAAAATACCTTTTACCTCTAGCAACCGTTCAATGGTGTCTAGCCGCTCATGCAGCACGGACACCTCACCAGTCAAAGCCATGACGATCGCTAACAATTTATCAGTTTGCGGATTTTCTAAGTAAACAGGTCGTTTACCCTTGGCTATTTTTGTCATCCTAATACCAATTCTCCAAAAATAAGACTAGACATACAAAACGAGGAAAGCCAGATAAAATCTGACTTTCTCAATTACGAATTACGTTAGCGTAGCAGGCCATAGCCCATTACGAATTACGAAACTTTCTCTGCTTACTTAGTTGCAGCAACCACAAACCAAGTGCCTTGGGTGGCTGAGTTCCGATTTTGAAACATACCATTAGTTTCTTTTGCTTTCCATGCCCCATTGGGGACAAATTTCTCGAATGTCTTATCTGCTGCAAAACCAGCCTCAGTAACTAGCGGCACCAAATCTAAATCACGTACAGCACTCCAGAAGGGTTCGTTGTTGTTAGCAGTTTCCCAATCAGAAATAAACTGTTTATAAACATCCATGTGATGATACAGGGGTGCTTCCAGATGAATCATCATGCCACCGGGAGCCAGTAGACGATAAGACTCTTGCATAACTTTACGCACAGATGACGGGGGGATTTCATGCAGCAAAATGTGAGAAACCACTAAGTCAAATGATTCATCGGGGAAGTTAGTATGTTCGGCATTTTGCTGAGAGAAGTGTACGGGTTTTCCCAAGGCTTCGGCTCTTGCATGAGCATAACGCAGTATAGATGCACCTATATCTATGGCATGGACTTCTGCATCTGGGAAACCATCGACATAAGGTAATGTGCTATTGCCAATAGAACATCCCATATCGAGGATTTTTCTCGGTCGAAAGTTGGGAAACTCTGCTAAAAGGTAGTTTTGGACTATAGATAGCCCCATATCATCGTTGAGCGGCCCCAACCAACCGAGTCCATAAACGTAAGCGCCGCGATCGTAGGTTGCACCAGCTGCGACATCATCAGCAGTGAATTCACTGTGATATCCTCCGGGCATACAGTGAATGTCTACAGCCTTTTGATAAGTAGGTATTTGAAAATTTGGATCGAGGCTTAAAGTACCCAGCTCACCGCCCTTATCTTTGGCACGCTCTATCAACTCTGGTAGTTGTCTATCAACGTTGGCATTTACAGCATCCCATAACATTTCCTGGTTGATGCGCTTCAGGGCACTAGTCCAGCGATAGTAGGGTTCGTGCTGCATTACTTTCCGAATTTCATAACGATTCTGGGGAGGGCGCTGATGTGCTTGTTCAAACTTCGGCTTCGCTAGTTTTTCATAAATTTCTTTATTACCAGGAAGGATATTCTTGAAAATGTGCATTTTCATAGTTTGCACAAAGCTTTGGCGTGCCAACTCGTCATGAGTGGGTTGCGGTAACATTGGGTGTTGGAATTGTTGATCCATTATTGTTTTCTCCCAAATATTTTATGTAGATTTACGCTGGATATAATAATTTGGCTACCGTTTGTACATCCTTGTCACCACGTCCAGAGCAGTTAATTACAATCCGAGGACTGCCGGTTAGTTGAGGACAGAGGGTTTCGAGATAAGCGATCGCATGGGCTGTTTCCAATGCCGGGATAATCCCCTCCAATTTCGATAATCGTTGAAATGCCGCCAATGCCTCTGCATCTGTCACACTATAGTATTCAGCGCGACCAGTATCCTTTAAATAGCTATGTTCTGGCCCCACACCGGGATAATCTAACCCCGCACTAATTGAGTGTGCCTCAATGATTTGCCCATCTTCATCTTGCAGTAGGTAGCTCATGGCTCCATGCAATACACCAATTCGTCCTTTTGTCAAGGTAGCTGCGTGTTTTTCGGTATTGACACCTTCCCCGGCTGCCTCAATCCCAATGAAGCGTATAGAAGGCTCATTCATAAACTCATAGAATAGTCCCATCGCATTGGAACCACCACCTACACAAGCCAAGAGAATATCAGGTAATCCACCCCACTTTTGGATTGCTTGCGCGCGGGTTTCTTCGCCGATTACTGCATGGAAATCACGTACCATCATTGGGTAAGGATGAGGCCCTGCTACCGAACCCAGGATGTAGTGAGTAGTTTCCACATTTGTCACCCAATCTCGGATTGCTTCGGAAGTAGCATCCTTCAAAGTTCCGGTTCCCGCGTCCACAGGTCGCACTTCTGCCCCCATCAGCCGCATTCTAAAAACATTCAAAGCTTGGCGTTCCATGTCCTGAACACCCATGTAAATTATACATTCCAGCCCAAAACGAGCGCAAACTGTGGCTGTAGCAACTCCATGTTGTCCAGCACCCGTTTCGGCAATAATCCGTTGCTTACCCATGCGTTTCGCCAACAATACCTGACCAAGGGCATTATTGATTTTGTGAGCGCCAGTATGATTTAAATCTTCACGTTTCAAGTAAATTTGTGGCCCGGTGCGATCGGGTCGGGCATAATGAGCAGTCAGGCGTTCGGCAAAATACAATGGTGTCGCACGTCCTACATAGTCTCGTAACAACTGCTGTAGTTCTGCTTGAAAACCAGGGTCATTACGGTATTGCTGATAAGCTGTTTCTAATTCAGCCAGGGCAGGCATGAGCGTTTCAGGTACATACTTACCGCCAAAGCGTCCGAAGCGGCCTAGCGTATCTGGAACCTGAGCAGTTGAACTTGGAGATAGGGGAGTGGTAGTCACAGGCTGTTTTTGATGACGGGAATGACTTAATTATAGAAAAGTCTGAAGTATATCTGGGGAATGAGGAGGAAGCAAGGGGGCAGGGGGCCGGGGGCAGGGGCTAGTAAGTCAAAAGCTAAAAGTAAAAAGTAAAAAGAAAAGACGCAAACTAATAGTTAAAATCCTGATTTTTAGGTAGGGACAATTCATGAATTGCCCCTAAGCGCGTGTACGTAAGTTCTAGGGACTTCTAAAGAATAAATTGTCCCAAAGAATTAACCTTTGGGCAGTTATTCCATAATGATAATCATTACTATGGTGAAGAAACCAGCAGCCGTTTGCTGCCGATTTCTTCCCCCATTGTCAGCATGAAGCTAAAGCTAATTAAGACCGCTTTCAGCTAAACAGGCAGGAGCCTTACACACTGCTGGCATCACTACGGGCACGGCGCATTTAGTTACGACAAGCCAAAACCCCGTCCGATTATCGCATCTGGCCAGTCACTAAGGATTCGCTGCAATATTTATATAAGTATTTAAATCTTTGAAGTCTAAATTGGGCAAGGCTTTCCAGCTTCTATTTCCGTTTTCGTAGTCATCTCGACTCAATACCCATAGTGATGGGAAAGCATATTAAGTTTTGTAAGAATTTGCGTAAGATTTCGCATACGTATCGAGAAGAAGATAAATGGACATTATTTAATACAGAATTAGTCATCCCTGAAAAACCTAATTAGCCCTTTATAATTAAGGCTTTCAGCCTCTAAAATCCCGTTTGAAATTGCAAAAAAAGCTCAAATTATTGCAAAACCTAGTGAAATTAGTGTCCTTTGGAAGGTTTCAAACACCGATTCAGGGGTAGTGCAAAAATGCCAGTTGACGAGATTTTACTGCCAAACTCCTTCTCCAGTACCACTTAATGAGTAAAACCGCGAAAATCGACGAAGTTTTTCAGGGGCAACTAGGCATAGAGCTGATCTCCCTGCAAAAGCGGAAATAGAGTCTCAGAAGCCTTACAAAGTCTAGATTTTAAAGATTTTGAGCAGAAGATGAATTGCAAAGGAGGACTATTTTGAGCATACAGTTGTATGGGCGCTGGTACCTAAACGTGACCAAAGCCATTCACAATTGGGAAAATCGGTTCGTCATTGATGGTGCAACGTCCGGCAGTGGTGTCTATCCAGCGACAGTGGGAGTGGATGTCACCGCCGACGGCCCCTCGTGGCAACTGCGCGGTGAATACCGTGAGTCACCAGCCGATTCGTGGAAACCAGATGAAATGATGATTGACCCTGGTTTGGAACGTGTGGACATTCAGGCAATCATTGGCGCAGAAGATCCCCTACCCGAACGCGATTTTGAAGACATTCAATGGCAAGCCGAGTATCTGGACGGCACGATGTTGGACATTCCGTATCGCCCCTATGCCATCCGTCCCGAAGATTTATTCCAAATGCCCGATGGGATTTTTGAAACCGCATTTGGGACGTATTACATGGGCGTCCGTGTCGTTAATCGTTGGGGACTGCCTTTCACCAACAATCATGTGCTGGACATTTCGGCAGCAAGTCGCGCTGAACTCGCCATGCGTGGCGTCCAGATTATTGACGCTTGGTCACACGCCGAACTCACGGCACTGGGACAGACACAAAATGGCACTGGTATGGTGCTTGGGCCGCTAGTGCCCGGTGCAGCACGCACGGTATATTTCAAAGTGAACGTCACCAACGCGGCGCCACGGAAACATCAGGTGGAATTCATTTGTCGTAACATGATGGGCATGGCAGATCCGAACCATCCTGCTCGGCGCGTGCGCAAACAAATATTCGTAAGCCGCACAACGGCTGACACCGCCACTGGCGAACTCGTTGCCGAGGTGCAAGAAGGGACGCTGCGCTTCAAACTGAAGGAATTGGCAATCGATATGAAGAATGGACGCAAGGGTCGCAGGCGCTGTCCACCTTCCAAACGTCGCAAGCAAGACAGTGGTACGATTGATACTTTGCGCCACACCCTGCAAGCGTTGCTCGATGGCAAGCCCGTTGATCCATGCGTCATCCAACAGATTTTGGCGTGTTACTGTACCGTTGTTCCAAGGGATGATGGTAGAGGCAGCATAGATCCATTCAACCCGCGCGACGGGCGCTTTTGCTACAAACCTATCTATGCTTTCCCGACCAAGTTCTCGTACAGCGTCATACCGCGCACACCGTTTCCCGGTCAATATGGCCCAATTCCGTTTGACGATCCGTGGTGGAAAGTACTGCTGCTCATCATCGCGCTCATCCTGTTCATCGCAGGTGCGAGCTCGGAAGCAGCGGATACAGCCTATCAGGACGAAGATCTTGTCATTGGCACGCTAGGACGCACTCAACGCGATGATGTGGACGCGGCATTGTGTATGCTGGACACCGACCGCGCCCTTGCATTCCTTCAGACGCTCGATGCACAGTCGAACGAGGATTTTCAGAATGCAATCATCTCGCTGAATGGCAATATTGACCTCGTCGGCCCCGTAATGACCCGCACTGAACTTGATGCACTAATGCTGCTGCCGATTGATGCGCCGGAACGCAAATTACACAAGTCGGGGGGGCGCACGGGGCTTACGCACGGCATCATCTCCGGCTTTGCTCCGACAGGTCACGATCTGGCTACGTGGAACATAGATCAGGTGATTATCATCAGCGATCCAGATTTTGGCGAACCGGTAAGCGATCACGGTGACTCAGGTTCGGTTTGGGTACACACATCGAGCCGCCGCCCTGTGGGACTTAACCACAGCGGCAACGATGACAATATGATGGCGTTTGCATCCCTGCTTGCGGATGTACAAACCCGCATGAATATCACAATATAGGAAGAATCTTATGCCCTCTCAAGAACAAGAAGACATGATTCAAAGGGTGAAAGCACTGGTCGAGCGCCTGCGCCATCAATACGCAAACGACCCGAACGTTCAAACGGTTGGGTGGGGATTGGCACAGCGCGGTGGCAATCCAGAAAATGGTATCAGCATCGTCTTTTATGTTAAGCAAAAACTGCCATCCGAACGTAGCATACAAGGTGTAGGCTCGCAGCTAATTCCGGCTGAGATCGAAGGCTTCAGGACTGATGTGCAGGAGCTAAAAGTACGTCCACATGCGGATGCCGCGGGCGACCGTAACGAAATCAAATTCGACCCTCTACGGGGTGGTGTCGCCTCTGGGAATGCCGAAGGACACATTCTGTGGTTCAACGGATGGGGTACCCTCGGTATCCTCGCCCGTGATAACGCCGACGGTTCGCCAGTGGCCTTATCCAATTGGCATGTCTGGGGCAATGGTGGTGACGAGGGCGACCGGATTATCCAACCGGGGTACCCAACTACTGGTGATCATTTCGAAGCTATCAGCAAGGTTGCCGCTTGTGGGCCTCTGCTCACCTCGCTCATTGAATGGAGTGCACCGTCACCGCTCACGCTCGGCTTGTATGGAGGTGCTGCTGCTGCTGCTGCTGCTGCCGCTGCCAGCGACTATCGAGACCCAACGCGGCGTGGACAGGACAACACACCCACTAATCCCGGCGAATTGACCCTGCGCGAAACGGTGGACATGACGATTGAATATCCCACGCTGCCGCTTCCGGGCATCCCTTTCCAAACGGAAGTTAAGTGGGCGTATGCGCGTGAAACGACTGACCGTTTGCTGACCCATGAGGTTGCTGAAACGAACACTAACACCCAAATCTTGCTCGGCAAACTTGTGGTGACTGATAAAGCACAATACCGCCCTGGCGAGTTCGTTAAGCTCACCGCAGCGATTTGGGATTATCAACCGCGTCCTTGCGATGGCTATCATGTCGTTGCGCACCTTATCTCACACAACAAGCCCGATACAGCGCTGCGTGTCGTGCTGCACCCCAGTACTTGCCCACGTACCATCCCGCTTGAACCACCTAAGGCGAACGAGCCGCAGGAAGAAGTATGTTTGACCTTTGAGA
Organism: Nostoc sp. ChiQUE01b; assembly: GCF_034531255.1. NCBI lineage: Bacteria > Bacillati > Cyanobacteriota > Cyanophyceae > Nostocales > Nostocaceae > Nostoc > Nostoc sp. ChiQUE01b. The sequence continues at coordinate 71,532 of NZ_JAVRBM010000027.1, forward strand.
ACTTTCAGGAGGGCGAATATATTTACAAGGGCGCGTTTGCGTGGCTGCGCTATACCAATCTTGCACAAACCCCAGTGTATGTCGTCAGTTGGTTTCAGAATACCAAAGCTCTGCAATTTTCCAGCAGAGGGTTGTCACTGGAACACGCTCCTGCTAGCGAAGTGCGTTTGTGCGTAGCTCATGGAGCAGGTGACCCAATTACAGCTGTAGCCTTTAATGCGGCAGGGCAGATCATAGATCAAGTGACCGAATCAGCCGAGAGAGACGTGATGCATGAACTGGTGCTGCGTGGCAACGGCATTGTGCATGTGCTTCTGCGGAGCGGTGGAAACGAGGGACTGCTGATCTTTTACTGCATCACTCCCCTTCAGAGCGAGAATTTTATGGTTAATCTTGGTGAACCACTGGCGGTGAGTATTCGTACAGAACTGCCGAACCTCAACCTGACAAGTTCGCAGATACAGGTCAATCGGTGCTGTTTTACAGGAAGTATTCAACTGCTGCCTGACGAAAATCCGGGTAAATGGGATGTCCATCTGACAGTGCAAAACATTAATCCTGTGTCTGAAGGCACCAAACCTGAAGTTGCTGCAACGACTATTGGAGGCCATCTGTTGAGTTCGCATACGTCCGGGCAAGTCTTCGGCTGTGTAGTAATTATGCTGCTCGACCACGTCTTTGACGTAATCTGACCATAGTTTCTTTTGCCAATAACAAACTTAAAGATGAGCGGTCAAACATCACCCAACAAGGTTTGTGGACGTTTGAGAACAGCGATGCACCGAACGAATACCCAGAGCAAATTCTTGAGCGTTATCAGCTGACGGGGTGACAAGACCCCTAAAACCTTGGCCCATCAAGCTTTTAATCTATTTGACCTCCGAAAAGATAGAGTTTTATTGACAATCAAATTGCGATCATTTTATGGATTGATCCCATACTCTGGTTAAATGTACCAGTTTTGTTACACAACAGCCAGACAATCTTTTTGAAGGTGGTTGGGCTAAAAGGCTTGCTGTGTCTGGTTTTGCAGATGCTTGTCACCCCCTCAGGTTATCAGTAAGACTGCTAATAAAATAACGCGTTTCTACCGTTGTTTTTCCATTGAGCATTATCTTAAAGGGGATGTTTTATTTTTTGGAAATCCCCTATAGAAAATGGGGTTTGGAGATTAGGTTTCGCGTTAGCTTATTAACCCAATGCGGACTTTAAATCACTTTCCGCTTGTCCTAATGCATCTGGTAATTTACTTGCATCGCGTCCGCCGGCTTGGGCTAAGTTCGGTCTTCCACCGCCGCCGCCGCCGCAAATTTTAGCGATCGCACCCACAAATTTACCAGCTTGCAGACCTTTTTTGTTCACTTCTGGACTAAAAGCTGCAACTATACTTACTTTCCCAACTTCTGGAACAGAACCCAGCACCACTGCACCATTACCAATTTTTTGCAACAAGCGTTCGGCTGCGGTTTTCAATGATTCTGGATCGACATCTTCTAATTGGGCGACAATAATTTTATGATCGCTTACGGTTTGGGCTGTTTGTAGCAAGCTGTCTGATTTAGCGATCGCTAGTTGTACCTTTAAGGTTTCTAATTCTTTCTGACTATTTCTTAGTTCGCTTTGCAGACTTGTGATTCTGTCTGGTAATTCTTCAGGTTTAACTTTAAAGCGATCGCTCAAATCTTTAACTACTTTATCCCGCAGATTCAGATAATCTAGGATTGCTGGCCCAGAAACAGCTTCAATCCGCCGCACCCCAGAAGCCACGCCAGCTTCTGAGATAATCTTGAACACGCCAATTTCAGCAGTATTACTCACATGAGTTCCACCGCATAGTTCCATTGATACGCTGGGGAAGTCAATTACCCGCACTTCTTCACCGTATTTTTCCCCGAACATGGCAACAGCACCCCTAGCTTTCGCCTCTGCTAAAGGTAATACTTCCACTTTTGCAGTATGAGCCTCAGCAATCCAAGTGTTCACCTGTTCTTCAACTTGTTGAACTTCCTCTGCTGTCAACGCGCGGGGACAGTTGAAGTCGAAGCGTAATCTGTCAAAGGAAACCAGGGAACCTGCTTGAGATATGCCCTCATCAACAATTTTTTTCAATGCCGCTTGCAATAGGTGCGTTGCGGTATGGTTAGCTTGGGCGCGACGGCGACAAGCCGGATCTATTTGGGCGGTGATGCGATCGCCTACACGCAGTGTACCGCGTTCGATGCGTCCGAAGTGAACAAAGAAATCAGATTCTTTCTTCATGTCTTCTACCCGAATTACGATACCATCACCAGAAATATAACCGCGATCGCCGATTTGTCCGCCAGATTCAGCATAAAATGGCGTTTTGTCAAGGACTATTTGCACTTGTGTCCCGGCTTCTGCTTCTTCTTGGGAAACACCTTCTACCAAAATCGCTTCAACTTTTGCAGTTGCGGCAGGTTGGGTATAGCCGATAAATTCGGTAGCGTGGATGTGTTCTGCTAATTTATCGAGGGAACCTTGCACAGTTAAATCGATGGTTTCATGTGCTGCTTTGGCACGTTCCACCTGTTTTTGCATTTCGGCATCAAATCCCGCTTCATCAACTGTCAGATTATTTTCCTCGGCAACTTCTTGAGTAAGTTCCAGGGGAAATCCGTAGGTGTCATAGAGGGTAAATGCACTTTCACCGCTAATTTGAGTTTCTCCTCGCTGTTTCACCTCTTGAATGATTTCTTCTAGCAGTTTTTCACCTCTATCCAGAGTTCTGAGAAAATTAGATTCTTCCCGTTGCAACTCAGCTTTAATTGCTGCTTCCCGTTGGCGCACATTGGGGTAAGCTGATTCACAAAGAGCGATCGCACTTTCAGCAACTTCGGTAGTAAATTCGCCAGAAATCCCAATTAATCGCCCATGACGCACCACCCGCCGAATTAATCGCCGCAGCACATAACCGCGTCCGACGTTGGAAGCGCGAATTTCATCAGCAATCATGTGGACAACAGAACGAACGTGATCGCCAATAACTTTTAGAGAGACTTTGGTTTTCTCATCACTTTTGTGGTAATCAACACCAGCAATTTGCGCTGCTGTTTGGATAATTGGGAAAATTAGGTCAGTTTCATAGTTATTGGGCACTTTTTGGAGAATTTGCGCCATTCTATCCAAACCCATACCGGTGTCGATGTTCTTGTTTTGCAGCGGCGTTAAATTCCCGGAAGCATCCCGGTTATATTGCATGAAGACGAGGTTGTAAAACTCAATGAATCGGGAATCGTCTTCTAAATCTATATTTTCGTCACCGCGTTCAGGGTGGAAGTCGTAATAAATTTCCGAAGAAGGTCCACAAGGGCCAGTCGGCCCAGATGCCCAAAAGTTATCATCTTCGCCCAAGCGTTTAATTCTCGCTATCGGCACACCAATTTGATCGCGCCAAATTGCAAAAGCTTCATCATCATCTTCAAAAACGCTAACGACGAGATTTTGGGGGGAAAAGCCAAAGACTTGTGTGGAGATTTCCCAACCCCAAGCGATCGCTTGTTCTTTAAAATAATCACCAAAGCTGAAATTGCCCAGCATCTCAAAAAACGTGTGATGCCGTTTGGTGCGTCCGACATTTTCGATGTCGTTGGTGCGGATACACTTTTGCGAAGTCGTAGCCCGCTTAAATTCTGGTGTGCGCTGCCCTAAGAATATTGGCTTAAATGGTAGCATCCCCGCGATCGTCAGCAGTACAGTTGGGTCTTCTGGCACGAGGGAGGCACTTGGGAGAATTTGGTGTTCCCGTTGAGCAAAGAAGTCGAGAAATATGTTGCGAATTTCGTTACCGCTTAGGTACTGGCGATTTGAAGACATAGGTGTTTTTAACTTTAGACTTTAGACTTTCGACTTGGGAGTAGCGGCACTAGGTAGGTGTATTTTCATAAATAGCTTTATATATTCTTGCATTTTGTTTCATATTACTGCCAGCGAATTCTGCTAGTGGGTGAGCAAAATGCATTCATTAGGACGCTTTTACAACATAATCCGACTCTGGCAAGATACGTGTAGACGTAGCCTGCACTTCTCTACGAGAGGCTACGCCAGCGACAAAGCTCAGTAACCGTCGTAGACATCGCATTTCGATGCTTAAAATTAATCATTAAGAAATACTTTAAAATTCCCATATTGAGGTAACAAATGGAACTAAAACTGAAAGTATCAAATTCTGTTTTTATTTCGAGGTAGGTAAGCCCCAAAGAGCTACTGTACATCGCAGGAGGTAGTTTTACTATATATTTTTATCAAAACAGAATAAAGGCGTCAGTCGTCAGAATACAGGCTTGAATTCTGAACGAGTGGCGGATGAATAAATGGGTTTAAAACCCCCACTAAATCTACGATTTGGTGGTGCAACAATTCAGTCGCGGGTCTGAATCCCCGACTGATAGCGAAGCGTAAAGCCTTCTCTTCTCTTTCAGAGACACTAACGCGAACGAGAGGCTTCTCTTTCAGAGACGCTAACGCGAACGCCAACGGCATAGCAACTCTTGGAGACGCTACGCGAACGCTTAGAGCGAGTCCGCGATAGCGCAGTGTTAGCGAGTACTCGAGCGTCGCGTCTTGATTCTGACTCCTTGCAACGGAAACGTCTCCGGCTTTGCTCCTGAATTCTGACTTCTGAATTCTGAATTCTTATTAAAAAAATTTAAATACTTTTTTAATATTTGTTCAAAACTAGTTTGTAAAGGAAAGGGCTAAAAAAGTTTATGGAAAATAACATTTTTAATTAAATAATCGAATTTTGAATTTGATAAGTAAATAAAAAATTTTATATTTTATTTATTTTTCTACTGAAAAATAAATTTAGTTACGTAATACAATGGTTCTTACAAACTATTTATTTCGGTAATTTCATCAGGGAAATAGTACTTAAGAAACCACAGCAATAGGTTTTATACATTTAAATAATATTCAGTATTTCTACTGTTTTAAAAATAAACTGTAAAGAAGACATTAGTTGTTAGAAATGAATATTTCCAAAAAGATAGTAGAAAATTAGTAGTAAATATAAAATTTTAAAATGAGATTAAATTTGAAAGTTCACTATCTAATCGATACTCCAAAAACAAGATGTCAAAAAATATAATTTAGCTGAGAACATCATATTTAGTATTAGACGACAAGAGCAGTAGTTACCCAAGTGAATTTATTTAAAATTTGAATAGGATAAAAAATAAAGCAATGAATATTTCTATTCTGATCTTTGGAAAAAATAATTTTATCGCCACACTTCCAGATCAGATCCGTTATGCGACTGCTTTTAGTGTAGAAGTTATAGACAATTTGGATCAAGCAGTGTCACAAATTAAAACAACACCCCCCGATATAATCCTGGTGCAGGCTAGCCTAGATGGCAGTATGGAACTCTGCGGTTGGTTGAAAGATCAGACAAAACTATCGTGGATATATTGTATTCTTTTCGAGGATCGTTCCCAGCAGCTGACTGATAGAAATAAGGGTTGGCAAAGGGAATTGGAGATGAGTGCTGCGGCCCTAAAGCAAGGAGCCGATGCATATATTTGGCATCTTATTGAAGAAAAAACAGACTATAGCTTGGCAGAGTTGACTGCCAATCATGGACTAATATTTGCTCAATTGACAGTTGGTTTGCGGAAAGCACAAAAATACCGAGATTTGATTCGGACAAATGATATGTTATCTGCGATCGCCTTAGCAGATTCATTGACAGAATTAAATAATCGTCGTGCTTTAGAATGGGACTTGCCCAGACAAATTCAAAGAGCCAGGACTCAAAAAACTTCCCTGAGTTTGATTATTCTGGATGTAGATCATTTTAAGAAAGTTAACGATACTCATGGGCATTTAGTAGGCGATCGCATTTTGCAAGTATTATGTCAGCGTTTGCGCCACAATCTGCGCTGTCAAGATACAGCATTCCGCTATGGTGGCGAAGAATTTGTAATTCTTCTAGCTAACACTACCGATGAGGAAGCACTATTAGTAGCCCGTCGTCTCAATCGCGTAGTCAGCGACGAACCATTTGCACTCAACAATAAACTGACAATTAATGTCACCATTAGCCTGGGTACAGCCTCTCTGCAACCTGAAGATGATGAAAAAGGAGAGAGTTTGCTGCATCGTGCCGATCAATGTCTATTACAGGCTAAAACTTCTGGGCGAAATCGGGTGATTAACTCGAACTACTTATCTCATCATGGCTCACATTTGAAAGCTGTTTCTTCGTGAAATTAGATGAATCGGACAACTATTCGACTTTACAGCCTACCAAGCTATCCGACTCAATTTTGATTCTGGCGTTTTCTAAAAATAGTTTGTCATCTGAAAATAAGGCAAAGTCGTCTACATAACGAATATATTGAGATGCTTTGATTTTTTCTTTAACAAAATGGTCAAAATTGTTTAGATATACATTAGCAAAAAATTGGCTGGTTAGATTACCAATTGGTAAACCATGTCTTCTTTCAAGAGGTGTTAATAAATCATCTCCAATAAAATAATTAAGTACTGGCTCTTGATAATTGCTGCTATCAATAATGGTATTAATTAGCCAGATTGTATCAGAACATTTGATTTTACGTTGCACAAGCGACTTTAAAATTTCATGGTCGATGCTAGGAAAATATTTCCGAATATCAGCTTGCAAAACATAACGGTTTGAACGAGCAAATTTTGTAAAGTGACGTAAAGCGCGATGGGAGCCAAAACCAACACGATTGGCGTAGGAATCACTGATAAATGTACGTTCAAATATGGGAACAATTACGTTACAGAGAGCATGATGTACAACTCTGTCTCGATAGGGAGCCGCTGAAATCATTCGCGGTTTGTGTTCAAAAATTTGAAATGTGGTGTAGTTACCGGGAGAGTATGTTTTTGACTGTAATTCTTCTTGCAGTTGAAATAACTCTTGCTCTAAATTGTAGTTAAACTCTAAAACATTTTCTCGGAAACGTTTACCCCGCTGTGCTTGCTGGGCGGCTGATAGCAAATTCTCAAATGCTATAATTTCATTCCAAAGATTTCCATATCTTTTCATTTAGATTAACCCGCGCAGGCGGGTTTTGTCTGTATAGCCGCGATTTATAATTGCCTGGTTTAATTAGAAGTACTTGGTTTAATTTTTTGCTGTTTAATCCATCCACCCAAATCCATGCCAATATCATTTAAAAGTTTTTGGGCATATTCATAACGCTCTGTTTTAATTAAGTTAAACTCTAAAAGTAATCGAGTTTGATAACGTAAAATATCTAGCTTGCTATTTAAGTCTTCTAATTGAGCTAATTTTTGCCTTGCATACCGTGCTACAATTAAACCATCTAATAAGTCATATAGTTCTGCAATAATCCGATTTCCTAGCAAAAATTTATGATCTCTAGGCAGACGGTTTAAAATTGGCACATACCACTTGATTAAATCGGATGTTTTCTGTATGATAGATAAATCATTCATCCAGACACAATTTTCCAAAAAAAATGATCGCGCAGAGCGCGAGACATTAAGAAGAGTAAAGAAATAAAGAGCAGAGTGCTAAAGGGCAAGAGTGTAAAGGGCTACTAAGGAACATGGATTAAATAAGTTACAATTCTCAGTGTCGTTGGGGTTGAGCAGTATAGTTCCACTGTGGCAAAAAATCATCGAAGAAAATCTCCATAGTGTCTTTAAAACCCTCAGCAACTTTCTTACCTGTTTGGTAAGTTTTATCAATGATGGCAGTAAAAACTTGCAAACCTTTGTGGGTAGTAGCTTTTGCCATAAATTTGGATACAGTATTTACACTGTCAAAAATAACACCTTTGCAAGCCCGACTTAGATGTGGAAACAAGCGATGCTCAATTGGGTTGTACTTTGATGTATAAGGAGGATAGTGAGCAATACGAATTTCAATACCAATATCATTAACCAAAGCTTGCAAGGCTTCTTTAAATACGTAGTAACGAGAACTGTTGCTACCACCGCCATCACATAACACTAGTATGGAGGTAGCCAATTGATAGCGATTTTTTCCGTAGTTATTCCACCAATAACGGATAGAATCACATGCAAATTCGCTTGTATCATGGCTAGTACCAATCTGTATGAAACCAATATTCTCATTCAAATCATACAACCCATGTGGAATTGCTACTCCCGTTGCCAGACTTGGGAAATTGTGGTCTAACACTTTAATTGGACTGGTAGTATAAATACTACCTTCTCGGTATAAATTACCAATTAACTCTTTTTTTTACTATCCATACTCATCACTGGGTTCCCCTGAGAAAAATACTCATTTTTGAGATTTTCAATATTCTCAAACTGCTCATTGCGATGTTCACTGCTTCCACAAGCAGTCGTTTTTACTGCTTTTCGTTTACGAAATTTATGTTTTAACAGTAATTGGTCTACAACTGTAACGCTGATGCTGATTCCTTTTTCTGCTAATAAGTCTGCTATTTGTTGACGGGTTAAGTTCGTCCATTTTATCTCCTCGTCCATTGGGGAACCTGCGGTGTAGCTTTCTACTACCGCCAGGAATGCAACGTTTATTCCGGGTATCGTCTCAAGCGCTTTTTTTCTTCCTGCACCTGACCGACGAATTCTTGGGCTACTGATTAAACTCTGCTGTTCTAGCTCAGTAATCCCTTTATTAACTGTTCTGTAGTTACATCCAAACAATTTACTTATATAGCGGATACCCCCGTAACCAAGCTTTTCCGCTTCAATCGCTGCATATCGCCGACGGTCTTTCTCTGATAGCGATTTATAGTAAGATTGCATCTGCTTTTCTATCATTGGAGAATAGATTCTGATCACCATACTGCGCCCACCAAACCTACGAATTCAATCTACTATGCTCTGTCACCAGTTTTGCACTTTATTTAATCCTCATTCCTAAGTCCTGCCCCCAACCACCACAACCCGAAAACCCACGTTGAGGTACCTGCCGACACGCGCGAACCTGACGCGAAACGCCGAGCGGCAATCCCTGGGAAAGTCGTTCCACGAACCACCACGCAGCAGCCGATTTTGATTATCATTATCATTTAACCAAGCGCTTCCGTCTTTTGGCGCTCCGTTATAATTTTTGTGCCACTCATCCAGACACCATTCCCATATATTACCATGCATATCAAATAAACCAAAGGGGTTAGCAGGGAATTTTCCTACATCTGTTGTTTGCTCACGAAATTCACCCTTTGGCCCTTGAGCATAATTACCTGGGTATAGTGTTTCGTTATAATCCCAGTCAGTACCTCGATAATTCGCTAAATCAGTTGTAATCGTTTCGCCAAAATAAAACGGCGTACTCGTTCCCGCCCTACAAGCATATTCCCATTCTGCTTCACTGGGTAAGCGATAGGTTTTCTCAGTTTTTTTAGATAGTCGAGCGCAAAACTCAATTGCATCATCCCAAGAAACCTGTTCAACAGGTCGATTAGCACCTTTAAAATTGGATGGGTCGGGATTTAAATCAATATTAACCTTGGGTAAAGCGGCAACAGCTGCCCATTGACTCTGAGTTACCGGAAATTTCCCCATGAAAAAAGATTGAATGGTAACAGAATGCTGTGGACTTTCCCAGTCAAATCTTTCTGGCTCATTGTCTGGCGAACCCATAAGAAATTTACCGCCCGGAATTGCAACCATCTCCAGAACTGCGCCATTACTCAAGTTTTCTCTAAAAAACTCGGTGCGTCCACGACTGCGGTTAATTTCATAAGTTTTTTTCCCCATACCCAAAAATCCTGCTGATTTGGGCGTTAGGATGGCAGTGTTAAACTCAAACGGCTGAGTTTGAATACCTGGGGGAGATGATTCCCTTTCTCGTAATTCTGCTTCCCGTCTTTGATTTTCGGCTCTTTCTTGTTCTAGGCGTAACTTTTCTGCTTGCTGTGTTTGATATTCAATTCTTTCTTGCTCTAGACGTAATTTTTCAGCTTGTCGTTTTTGATACTCTATTTCTTGTTCTTTTTTTAGGCGAACTACATCTTCATCTTTAAGCAGATAATATTTTTGGAACTTCTCTAATTCAGCTTCAGCTTTTTCAGCCAATGGATATCCTTGTTCATCTACAAAACTCGTCAAGTATTGCTTGTATTTGTCTAGATTTTTCTTATATATACCGTAAGGTTCTAATACTTTTTCTCGAACTGCACTAGCTTCTCGATCTGTTAATTTTAATTTTTCTTGTAAGTCTTTTAATATATCAGATTCCACAAGAGAAATCTCGCCATCAGACGCAAATTCTTCAGCCTTTTGGCGATACTCAACTATTGCGGCTTCCCTGATGAACCGTTGTTGTTGACGCTGTTTAATTAATTGTTCAGCTGCAAACTTAATTCCCTGAGCTACATTTGTGAATGCATCATCTTGATTACTCCAAGACTTAATAGGTTGGGCATTTTTGGGCAGAGCTTGTAGTTTAGCAAATGGTGCGTCTTGCCAAAAAACGTTTCGCAGAATAATTGGAATGACACAAGCCTCTCCAGCTTCGTGGCGTTCTATCGCTTTGGTAACTTCAACATCCCAGCAGTATTTAGAATATATAAAGTCTGAACTGACTAGTAATAAAATGATATCGGCTGTATTTAAATTTTCATTAATCTCCCGATCCCATTCTCTTCCAGGTGGTATCTTGCGATCGTGCCAAGTTGAAGTAATACCTTGCCGTTCCAACATAGTCAGGTGTTTAGCCAGTTCATCCTTTAAGGGTTCGTCCTTGTGAGAGTAGGAACAAAACACCTTGAGTGGTTCTAACGAAACATCTGCCATTTTGCGTCTTTAGGAGTAGTATAAATTACGCTTCTTACAAATTATAGTATTTTTGCGTGATTTCCTTGATAAACTAACCCCGATCGCTAGTGCAACTCCTCATCGTTTTAACCCAAAGATATAAAATTGCGATCGCTATTCCATTCTGATGCTACTGCGATCGCTGCATAAAATCGATAGGGTAACTTTTATCGCAATCAAAGCACGTCAAGCTTGACTCCAATCTTGCAACTCTAGTGCTTCAACTCTACTAAAATGACGCTGATTATGAGTAATCATAACTAGATTATTGGCAATGGCAACCCCAGCAATGAGCAAGTCAATATCGTCGATGGGAATCCCTTGGAGGCGCAAGTTTGCGTAGATATCTGCCGATAGGGTGACTGATTGTTCAGTAACGGGCAAGACAGTATTTTGGGCGACAAACTCCAAAAATAAGGTGAGTTGCTTTTGGGCATCACGGTGCTTTAAGCCACTGAGAATTTCGTAATAAGTGATGATACTAATGTTGATTTGACGATAGGTTATCAAGTAAGTCTGAAACTGAGCTACTACATTGGTATTGCCTCGAAAGAACAAGGACAAAATATCAGTATCAATCAATGCTGGTTTCACGGTTTCGTCTTTGAGAAAATGCTTGCTGACGACGGATAGCAATCTCGTCTAAAAATTCGCAGTATGCTTCATCTGACATATCGCTCCAGCAACCTGCGAACTGCATAATAGCAGCAGTGTTGTGGCTGTTAGTTTCTGAGCTAAGTCTAAATCCGTGAATCATCTCATAGAGTTGTGCTAACTTAGCATCTGGGATTTGCTGCACTTCTTCTAAGACTTTAACTCTCCATTCAAAATCGTGCATTACCTAATCTCTCCTGATTTTCCAATTTTTAATTTTAATATAACTAACGCATTCCCCACGACTAAAGTCGCGGGATTTTAGTAAGCTGTCGCACATCTAAATGATTGTACTTTTTAGAGCCTAAAACTTTCAAAAGAGCGTAGTGTCAACGTATTGCCCTACAAAATCGGGTTAAGGCTGGAAGGAGGTTAGTACTTACGCATTGACAAAAAAGCCGAAATAGCAGGTATGCTTTTCAAGGCTTTTGACCAGATTTTTCAACTGTCTTTTTGCGATCGCGGCTAACAAAGGATAGTTTGTAAACAGCTGAAACAACCTATTTACGTTATACACAAGATGATTCGTTTGTATAGTGCGTAAGTCCTAGAGGTTTAAAATATATGCTGTCACTCAAAAGAGACTTATGGCCTTAACCCTGAACTTACCACCAGAATTAGAACAGTATCTTGCACAACAAGCTAAACAGCAAGGGCTTTCTGTTGAAACATATACTTTGCAGATTTTGCAAGAATATATTCTGCCAAAAGAGAAACAGTCTAAATTAGTCAATGCGCTTCAGTCTTGGATTGATGAAGGTGACACTGATGAGCAGCAAGAAACAGGAGAGTACTTAATTCATGCCTTAGATGAGGATCGTTTATCTAATCGAAAATTATTCCCTGTTGAGTTAAAAGGTATAACTTGGTGAGTCAAGTTATTCTGTTAGATTCAGGGCCACTAGGTTTAGTCACAAATCCAAAGTTGTCTGCTGAAAGCCTTGCTTGTACTCAATGGTTGCAACTACTCGTTTCCTCTGGCAGTCGAGTTATAATTCCTGAAATCGCCGATTATGAAGTGCGGCGAGAATTATTACGCGCAAACAAAGTTAAAAGTATTGCTCGCTTAGATGAATTAAGTCAACTTCTAGAATATTTACCCATCACAACAGCTGCAATGCGTCAAGCTGCATTATTCTGGGCACAAGCTCGTCAACAAGGACAACCAACAGCTGGTGATAAGACAATTGACGGTGACATAATTTTAGTAGCCCAAGCTGTAACTATTATTGGTGCAGATGTTGCGATCGCAACAACTAATGTTGGTCATTTATCTAGATTTGTTGCAGCCAATTTGTGGCAAAAGATTAAAACAAGTTGAGTGAAACCCAACATTATATTAGGTTAACGTTGGGTTTCACAGAATTTAACTACCTTGATTAGGCGGTATTTGCTCAGGTGGCGTTTCCCCTGGGGGAGCAAGTACCGCATCCGGCGCAATTTCCTCTACAGAAATCGGTTGCTTGTTCTCAATTTCAAAATCTGGTTGCGCTGCTTCCACCAATTCAGGAGATGGGGGATGTGGGGGAATCGCTTCCGGTACACTCTCGGTTTTTGCTTCAGTGTCAGTAGTAACTGTCTTTTCTCCTGGTTGTTCTGGTATGACAATAGTTTTGTCAATAATCTCAATAGCAGGTTTCTCTGACAGTACAGAAGTAATATCTTCAGGTTTGGGGGTTGTGGGTGTCTTTTTGCTCACAGTCTGCTGCACTTTGTCTTTTGCGCCACTGAAGGTACTACTAAGACCTTTTTGCAACTGGCCCAGCCGTTCCTGAAGGGACAACTTATTCACCTGTTCTTGAATGCCAGTTTTTACCGTCTCAGCACTGGGTACTTGGGTTTGTTGTGCCTGCGGGGTCAATTGCCGACGTAATGATAGAGTTTGCCAGCCAAACCAGACCAAAAGAGCCACACTAGCCAGATGACCGAGCAACAAACCCCCAGTAATGCGTGGTGCAAACACCCATAAGACTAAAGCATAGAACAATCCTATGCCACTCCAGATAAAGTCATTCTTGCGGTGGATTTCTGGGAAAAAGAAAGCTGCTATATAAATGGCTAAACTACCAAGACCCACTACCAAAGCTAGGACAAATGCCAGCATTATTTGGTTACTCCTTACTGCGTCCTTTGATTATTTCAATTTTGCAAATTTTGCAAGTCAATTGTTGATTTAGATACAATTTAAAATTAATTATCCATGTTAGTTGTGGATTTTTGTCGTTTAGATCAAGTCTTAAGGTCTTCTTTAGGGGAGAAGGGAAAATATCGGACTACCCTTAAGGTAAAAGGATCTGCAAGAGTTAGCCAGAAATTTTTTATGACACTACAAAGCTTTGGTGTGATTGGATTAGCCGTTATGGGTGAGAACATCGCTCTAAACGTCGAACGTAATGGCTTTCCAATCGCAGTATACAACCGCTCGCGCGATAAAACCGACAGATTCATGGCAGAGCGTGCGCCAGGACGGAATGTCAAAGCCGCCTTTACCTTGGAAGAATTTGTTGCTGCATTGGAACGTCCTCGCAAAATCCTAGTGATGGTGCAAGCTGGTAAGCCAGTGGATGCGGTGATTGCTCAACTCAAACCCTTGTTAGACGAAGGCGATATCATTATCGACGGTGGCAACTCTTGGTTTGAAGATACCGAACGACGCACTCAGGAATTAGAACCTGCTGGACTTCGGTTTATCGGGATGGGTGTTAGTGGTGGTGAAGAAGGGGCGCTAAATGGCCCCTCACTGATGCCTGGAGGTACAGAAAGCTCCTACGAGTATCTCTCACCAATTTTCAATAAAATTGCTGCCCAAGTTGATGATGGCCCTTGCGTAACCTATTGCGGTCCTGGTGGTGCCGGTCACTACGTCAAAATGGTACACAACGGCATCGAGTACGGCGATATGCAGTTAATTGCAGAAGCCTACGACTTACTGAAAAATGCTGCTGGACTAGACCATAATCAGCTACACGAAGTTTTTGCCGAATGGAACACCACCGACGAACTCAATTCGTTTTTGATTGAAATTACGTCAAAGATTTTCCCCTACATTGACTCAGAAACAAATCTACCCTTAGTCGATTTGATTGTTGATGCCGCAGGGCAAAAGGGAACCGGACGCTGGACAGTGCAAACTGCAATGGATTTGGGGGTTGCTGTACCAACAATGATTGCAGCGGTGAACGCCCGAATCATGTCTTCTTTCAAAAAAGAGCGGGTAGCAGCATCCAAGATACTTACAGGCCCTTCTGGCAAGTATGAGGGAGATACCAAAGCTTTTATCAACATGGTGCGAGATGCTCTGTATTGCTCGAAAATCTGTTCTTACGCTCAGGGCATGGCACTGTTAGCTACAGCTTCAAAAACCTACAACTATAACTTGAATTTGGGTGAATTGGCGCGCATTTGGAAGGGTGGCTGTATTATTCGTGCTGGATTTTTGAATAAGATTAAGAACGCATTTAACGAAAATCCAGCGCCACCTAACCTGCTATTGGCTCCTGAATTCAAGCAGACAATTCTCGACAGACAACCAGCTTGGCGCGAAGTGTTGGTAACATCAGCAAAACTGGGAATTCCAGTACCAGCATTCAGTGCGTCATTAGATTATTTTGACAGCTATCGACGCGATCGCTTGCCCCAAAACCTCACTCAAGCTCAACGCGACTACTTCGGGGCGCACACCTACGAGCGACTTGATAAGCCTGGAGCCTTCCACACCGAATGGACACCGATTTCGGAAGCATCCGTGCAAACTTCCACACCAAGAGAGCTGCAAGCTACAGAACCAACTACACCTACAACACCTACAACATCTCCAAAAGTTTAGAGAGTTTTAGTTTGTAAATTTAAAAGTGGCTCTGTCAGAGTCACTTTTTTTTGTCAATTATCACTGTTAATTATTCATTGTTAAGCTAATGCACTTTTAACTTACATATTTTTCATTTTAGAGAAAAGGCATCTACGGCAAAGTGCGAATCAAGAGCGATTTAGCAAGTAATCATTAGTCCTTTTCATGAACCACCCGATACATCATTGGGTTACGTGGCTGAAAGTATAAGTTAGCGTATTCCCACAAACTACTCCTTGCAGGCGTAGACTTGTCTTTACGCTTGCTAACAATCCCACTATCGTAGATTGGTGTATATGAAACACCTAACTCCTCAACTGCTTTGTGAGATAAGATACCTCTTTGAAGTATTGAGGGCAGATTTTCAATGTGTGTGATGTAATAGAGGCTTTTTATATCTGGTTTTCTCATTGATTTGGCGTGTTATTCTTCCCAAGATATTTAGCTTTCAATTCTTCTAGTTCTTCATCTATTTTGCTTTTACTAGAAGGTTGAGGTGTGGGATTTTGTGGCTGTATTTTATTTGGTTGAGGTTTGCTGTTACCCAAAAATTGGGTTTTCATTTCTTCTAATTCTTTCTCGATTTGACTAGGAGATTTCGATACAAAAGCGGGTGGAGAATTTGGTGGTGATTGAGGGATAGGTTTTGGTGTAACTGCTGGCTTTGATGCTACTGGCAAGTATTTATTTAAGTCTTTGAGAACTTCGTCTACTGTTTGATAACGCCGAATCGGGATACTTTCTAACATCTTGTTGAGAATGCGGCTCAACTCATTACTGACGGGAGTCTGCAAGTATTGCTGCCAGACCCAAGTATCGTTGTTGATATCATAAGAATCGAAGGGCGATCGCACTGTTAATAAATTAATACAAGTCGCACCCAAACTGTAAATATCGCTGGCGAAAATAGCCCTACCTCTCATTTGTTCAGGGGCAACATATTCTGGACTACCAATACTAGTACCAGTTTTATTTAAGGCAGCGGCAGTAGCAGATTTAGCAGCACCAAAATCTACTAATACTAGTTTGCCTTGGGCATCGCTCTCACGAATAATATTTTCTGGCTTAATATCGCGGTGAATTACGTGTTTGGCGTGACAAAATTGCAAAACTGATAATAAATCGTTTAATAGTTGCCAGATTTGTGTTTCGCTAAAAGCACCTCTATGTGCTAACTCCTGGGCTAAATTTTGCCCGTCAATAAATTCTTGTACAAGATACTGCCGATTTTCTTGAGTAAAATATGCCAGTAGTTCGGGAATTTGGGGATGTTTGCCCAATTCATCTAACTGTACTGCTTCTTGGTTAAATAACTCTACAGCTTTTGCCAGAGTGTTAGTGCCTTGGGATTGAGGATAAAATTGCTTAATTACGCAGCGTGGTTTTGAAGGTTTATCCTCATCCACAGCTAAGAAGGTTTTGCCAAAACCACCTTGTCCGATTGGTTTGATAGCACGGTAACGTTCTTTGAGGAGTAACTTAGAACCGCAAGTCACGCAAAACTTGACATGATCGGGATTTTCAGGCTTGGGACAATGGGGATTAAGGCAGTAGCTCATACAGGCGATCGCTCTTATATCTCTTTATTTTACTGGCGTTAAGGGTGGAGACTTTTGCGAATCCGTTAAAATATGAGCAATCTGTACGATCGGCTATTCGGCGTCGCACTACTTGCTAGTACAGCGCGGCGGAAATCAAGCCACCATTTTAAACAAGCAAAAGCCTTGATATACAAACTTTTGACTTTTGACTTCCGCCTTACGGTACTACCCCATACTTTCCATCACTGGATGGAAGTAGAAGGCGAATCCCAACACTGTATAAGCAGCTAATAACAAAGTACCTTCCAGCCAATTTGACTTACCATCGGAACTAATACTGTTGGCAATCAACACTGACACAACCACAGCGACTAATTCAAAGGGTTTGAAATCCAAATCCATTGGTTGCCCCAATACCCGCCCTGCTATCACTAATACGGGTGCAACAAATAGGGCAATCTGCATACTCGATCCCACAGCTACCGAAAGCGAAAGATCCATCTTATCTTTCATCGCCACGGTGACTGCTGTAGCGTGTTCAGCCGCGTTACCGACGATGGGAACCAAAATCACCCCTGTAAACAGCGCCGTCAAACCTAGCTGAGATGTAGCCACTTCCAGAGAATCTACTAGCATTTCTGACTCAATTGCCACTAACAAGGTGCATACTAGCAGCACGCCAACCCACAAAATCATATTTGGTTTCCCGTGAGAGGTTTCCTCTTCTTCTGTCTCTGCTACACCCACATCATACAAATAGGAGTGGGTTTTCATCGAAAATAGCAGCGTTAGGGCATAAACCAAGATTAAAACTACGGCAACAGCAATAGAAAGATTTTGCAGTGTTTGTTCGTTAATTCCTTGAGAGGTATAGTTCATTGCCGTTGGCATCAAAATGGCAATCACTGCCAAATTCATCGAAGCAGCATTCACCCGCGCCACAATTGGCTGAAATGTCTGTTCTTTGTAGCGCAGTCCTCCCAAAAGCATGGAAAAACCCATCACCAGTAGTAAGTTGCTAATAATCGATCCCGTGATACTAGCTTTGACTACATCTACTAACCCAGCGTTCAACGCTACTAGGGCGATGATTAATTCTGTAGCATTGCCAAAGGTGGCGTTTAACAAGCCCCCCAGCGATGGCCCAACTACGACAGCAATTTCTTCTGTAGCTGTACCCATCCAAGCTGCTAGGGGCAAAATTGCTAATCCAGCTGTAATGAAAACTGTCAATTCTCCCCATTCCAGAAAGTGGGCTGCTACAGAAACCGGGATGAAGAGTAGTAAAACGAAAAGAATAATGTTTTTGGTTGACATTTGTTGTCTTAAGTTGAGGGTATCATTCACAGCGAGCAATCCTAAGTTTCAAATTTGGAGTGTTGAATTAACATCACTTTCATTCAGCACTCCGATATGGTACTCTCAACCGCCTGTAGAACAATTCAGAGATTGTACTGTTTTCCGTTCACCGCTGTGGATGTTGTGTAAAGCAAAATTGCGATATAATGAGTTTTCGTAATCTTTTGTTGCAAAACTATGAATTTGAGCCAAAATATTACACCAAAAATGGGGTTTAATATATTAAAAGACAATTAAAATTTTGATTGGCGCTAAAGAAGAATAAACCCCTAACTGAGGCTTTGTTCAATGGCTAATTATTTTAAGCCTTGAGGGAAAGGGCTGTTTTGCAAAGTTCCTTTAAGTCGGCAGAGCCGCCCAACGAACTTTGCGCTGTGCGATAACGCAGATTTCCCACTACGATAAAACCGGCTTGTCAAAAATTTGGTTGGATTCTCTAGTTGTCGTTTATACCGGATTTGGTGTAAAAACTATTGTAGAAAGGTTTATGCACAATCTTTTCGGTGCAACTGCAAGTTTTTTGTTTTGGATAAATATACATGACTTCTGCTGACCAAATGCCAGCTAGCTCTGGCTCAACGTTAACATTACATTCAGATCCCAATAACACTAAAGAAACCGATCCCCTGAGAAAGGCTAATGGTGTTTACGTGACGGTGCATGGTCATTTTTACCAGCCACCAAGGGAAAACCCTTATCTGGACGCAATTGAACGCCAACCGAGCGCTGCACCTTTCCATGATTGGAATGAGCGGATTCATTGGGAATGCTATCGTCCAAATGCTTTTGCCAGAGTCTTAAATGACCAAGGCGAAGTAGTGAGGATCGTCAATAATTACGAATATTTCAGTTTTAATATTGGGCCAACGCTGATGTCGTGGCTAGAACGCTACGATGTGGAAGTTTATCAGCGAATTTTAGAGGCGGATGCCAAAAGTAGCCAACGCTTGCATGGTCATGGCAATGCGATCGCGCAAGTATACAATCACATCATCATGCCTCTGGCGAATGAACGCGA
This sequence comes from Nostoc sp. ChiQUE01b, assembly GCF_034531255.1. NCBI lineage: Bacteria > Bacillati > Cyanobacteriota > Cyanophyceae > Nostocales > Nostocaceae > Nostoc > Nostoc sp. ChiQUE01b. Next base: position 90,727 of record NZ_JAVRBM010000027.1, read on the forward strand.
CAAATATACCCAAATTCGCTGGGGTAAAGAAGACTTTCGCTCCCGCTTTGGCCGCGATCCCGAAGGGATGTGGCTAGCAGAAACTGCTGTAGACTACGCCACCCTAGAAGCTCTTGTTGCTGAGGGTATTCGCTTCATTGTCCTGGCACCGTCTCAAGCACTGCGTTGCCGTCCCCTCCCGACTCCAGATCGTCCCCATCCTGAATGGATCGAAGTCGGTGGTAGTCAGATTGATTCTACCCGTCCCTATCGTTGTTATTTGAAGCCGACACTAGACACTTCATCTTCACCTCTAAGTGGGATCAAAGAAGGGAGTAGGGAATTGGGAGTAGGGAATGGGGATAGTAACCACTCCCCACTCCCCAGTACAGACGCGATTAATCGCGTCTCTACCCACTCCCCCCCCTACATTGATATCTTCTTCTATGATGGCCCGATATCGCGGGACATGGGTTTTAGTGATGTCGTTTATAATTCTAGTCACTTTGCCGGACGTATCGGTTCAGCAGTGCGTGGGGATCATCGCCCAGCACAGTTGATTTCTGTGGCGACGGATGGGGAAACCTTTGGACACCACAAAAAGGGAACTGAGAAAACTTTAGCCTACGCCTTTACCAAAGAGTTTCCTCAACAGGGTTGGACGGTGACGAACTTCGCCCACTACCTGAGTTTAAATTCTCCCAGTTGGGAAGTGGAATTGAAGTCAGTCACAGCCTGGAGCTGCGCCCACGGTGTCGGCAGATGGGAAGATGACTGTGGTTGTGGTGGGGAAGGCAGTATTTGGCATCAGAAATGGCGTCGTCCTTTGCGGGATGCCCTAAATTGGCTGCGGGATCAGCTAACTGAAGTGTATGCAGAACATGGTAGACAGTTATTTCGCGATCCCTGGCTAGCGCGGGATGAATATATCCAAGTGATACGCGATCGCTCTGCTAGCAATGTCAACCGTTTCCTCACCCGTCATCAAACCCACAAACTAACCGCAGCCGAACAAGTAGACGCTTTGCGCTTGTTAGAAATGCAGCGTCACGCGTTGTTAATGTTCACTAGTTGCGGTTGGTTTTTTGAAGAAATTTCCCGTCCAGAGGGGACACAAATTCTGCGCTACGCCGCCCGTGCTTTGGAATTGGCAGGGGAAGTCGCCGGTGTGCAATTGGAAAAAGGCTTCGTCAAACGTCTTGGTTTAGCCCCCAGTAATGTGGATGACTTCAAACACGGTGCGGAAATTTATCGGCAACTCGTGTTAACTGCCCAACTGGGATTTAAGCAAGTAGCAGCCCATTACGCCATTACTTCCCTGTTTACCAATCAGAAACCAGCAGAGACACATAATTCCCTACCGAGAAAAGATGCTGCTGACAAACAATCTCAGCGTTACCAGAAGCGGGTTTATTGCTACACTGCCAATGAGCTAGATTACCAACTGCAACGCATGGGATCGCTAACTCTGGCTGTGGGAAATTTAAAGCTGGTATCAGAGATTACCTGGGAAAGTGAGCATTTGGTATTTGCGGTTCTGCATTTGGGAGGCTGGGATTTCCACTGCTGCATTCAGCAATTTACTGGGCGGCGTGACTACAGCCAAATCAAAGAAAAGCTGTTTGGGGCACTAAAACAAGCTAGTGCGGCTCATACTATTTTGGCGATGACCCAGCTATTTGGAGAAGAAGCTTTCAGCTTGCAAAATCTATTTGCTGAAGAACGCCATCGGATTATGGGGCTGCTGAGTCAGGAAACACTGGCACGTTTAGGGCAGTTGTATACCCAAGCCTACCGCGATAATTATGGTGTGCTGATGGCGTTTCATCGAGATGAAATCGCAGTACCGCAAGAATTGCAGGTAGCAGCAGATATTGCTTTAGGGCATCGCTGTCTGATGACATTACGATCGCTTGAGCAAGAGATTGCCGATCCCCAAAAGAATTGGAGTCACATCTTAGAATTAGAGGCGATCGCTACTGAAGCAAAACATCTGCGTTGTCGGCTGAATATCCCCGACGGTAAGCAGATGTTAGAACAGTTAATTGCGCGATCGCTCTGGCAATTGCTGCACGATGCCAATGGTAGTTTTAATGCAGATATCCAACTATTGGAGCGATTGATTGATGTCGGGGATCAACTAAATATTCATATTTCCCTACAGCGATCGCAAGAATTATATTTTAGTTGTCTGCACAGTCAGATAGCGCCAGTGTGTATCACTAGCCTTGGTAATGAAGCAGATAATCAGTGTCTTCAGTTGCTCAAGTTGGGTAAAAAATTAGCCGTTGATGTTAGCTCGATCTCAAATCAGTTGGGATAGATGTAGGGCTGTGAGTCCCTACATTAGCATCAACTTCAGTCAAAACCTCATTGAAAGCGACGGGAAACTCCACGCCACTTGGGCGATGGAGTTTTTCATGTGATGATAAACATGTCTTCAGGTACGGTTTCCCTGTCGAGAAATCCCCCCTGCGATCGCTACTTACCCAAGATAAGACGCGGTAAATTAAATATGTAGCCTCTAAAAGGGAATGCTACGTGAATGCTACAAACTTGCTTGTTACGGGCTAGCGTTAGCAACATCTTGCAACACTGGTTCCAACATGGGAGAAATCATAAATAATGATTCCGTTTTTGAAGCGATAGTCTTATGCGTAAAAAACTACAACAAACCATCAAACCGCTGTTAAAAGCCTTCTTAGCCCTAAGCTTGGTGTTAGCTTTGGCACTTGGTCATGCTGACGGCGCATTAGCAGCCCGCAGTGGGGGTCGCATCGGTGGTGGCTCCTTTAGAGCGCCTTCTAGCCGCACCTATACACCACGCACTTATGCACCTCCGGGCGGGGGCGGATACTATCCTGGTGGTGGTTTTGGTGGTGGCTTTGGCTTTCCCTTCCTACTTCCCTTCTGGGGTATTGGAGGAGGATTTGGTGGTCTATTTGGCATCTTAATTTTCTTTGCGATCGCTAATTTCTTATTGCAAACTTTCCGCCGCGTCTCTAGCGGTGAAACTCTAGAAGCAGATTACAGCAGTAATTCTCCTGTTTCTGTAACTCGTTTGCAAGTAGGTTTGTTAGCTCAAGCTCGTGAATTGCAAAATGAACTCAACCACATTGCTGAAACTGCTGATACTAACACCCCAGAAGGCAGAGCAGAAATTCTCCAAGAAGCCAGCCTCGCTTTACTCCGCCATCCCGAATACTTTGTATATGCAGGTGGTGGCACTCAACAAGCCAGTTTGAATTCAGCTGAAGGTCAGTTTAATCGACTGTCACTGGCAGAACGCAGCAAGTTTAGCGAAGAAACTCTTTCTAACGTCAACAACCAGCTAAAAGCAGCCCTTGCCAAAGATGCTTTACCTCCGACTGGTGAACTCGACAACCCCACCCGCCTAGTTACCGAAGGTCCTGGTGAATACATTATCGTCACCTTGTTGGCGGCGACACTAGGTAAGTTTGAAATCCCCACAGCGATTAATAGTGGTGATGATTTGCGTCAAGCTTTGCGGCGAATTGGTAGTATCCCTAGCGATAAGCTTCTAGCAATTGAAGTTCTTTGGACTCCACAAGCTGAAAATGATACCCTCACATCTGATGATGTGTTAGCAAATTATCCTGATTTGAGACTTGTTTAATCTGTGAAAATTTTGCGCTTGAGCGCTAAGAAAAACTTTGCATCTTAGTGCAACGAATAAGTTCCCCTTAAGAACAATAACTAGAAAACCGTTTGTCATTGACAAGCGGTTTTTTGTAGAGTTTATATCATTTCCAGATAATTAGTTATGATTGCCACAGTCATTTCACCCCACCTTACCCTAAGAGTTTCCAAAGAGAAGATTAACAAAGTGTAGGGGTTTAAATCCCCGGCTTCTATCAAGCCGCAAGTGTTGGGCTGCTTGTCTTTATCCCCGTTACAACACATAATTGCGAATTGCGAATTGCGAATTGCGAATTGGTTTAAGGGGTGGGGTTCAAGGAGGTGAATAAGTAATTAAGTGGACATAATAGATATATTTAACTATGATTTTAGAAACATTTTGGTAGTATTATCAAAATGAATTATACGCAAAGTGTTATCTTATGCCTAGTGTTGAAGCCGACGAAAACCGAGAGCATCGCATTAAAACAGAGATCCTTGTAGATGCTGAAGACAAAGAAGACCGGGCCATGGGTTGGTACTACTACCTCGAAGAGGCTCTGAATTTTCCCTTTATGGCTAAATGGACTAAGAAGGGACGCAAATCAGGTGCTGTCGAAGAGAAACAAGTTGAAGTACTGGGAATGGCCCCAGATGATGAGTGCTTAAAAGATATGCTTGTAGAAGTGGCTTATATTAATGGTAAGGATGATGATGTATATTCTGCAAAATTATCTGAAATAGCAGCTATTGATGTTGACAGTGAAACTCAAGAAGCGATCGCAGACTGGCTCTATTGGATTGCTAGAGGTTATAAGTTTTAAATTCTCCGATTTTACTTTTTACTTAGCACTCATAACTAGGCACGGGCTAAACGCCCCGCTTCCGCTAACAGCACTGTTTTGGTGATAGCAGCAATACGTCAAGTCAATCGTTTGGAATTGGTAGGAGAAACATTAAGAGCAACACTTAACGAAATAGCGTCAGTTGCACCATTATGGTTGAAAGCGATTATTAGTGATGAGTGGTTTGAGAGATACAGTGGGCGATTTGATAATTACCGCTTACCGAAAAATCAAAATGAGCGAGAACAATTAGCACTGTTCAATTTTGTCCAAGTACACCTGCTTTGCTTGTGTTTTGGTCTGAAATTGTCATGCTCAAATAAAGTCCGGTAGGTATCACACTTTTTTGAGGTTGCCTACTTATTGCTCTGTTATTGTTAAACTGGCTTGTTATTGAGGGGGGTCTGACCCCCTATTCGCCAGCTGTATCCTTTAAGAAGTCGGGGATCTTGTTGTTCGCAAATGATTTAGGATTGCTATAGACTAGCGATCGCATCGGCAACTAGTTTAGAAACAAAGGGCAAAATAGCGCGACTCTTAGCCTGGGCTTTACCTTCAGTAAATACCACTAAGAGGTAAGGACGCTGTTCTGGTAACTCAATATACGCAACATCATGGCGAACTTGACTTGTCCAACCTGCTTTTGACCAAATTTGAGCATTTTTAGGCAGTCCATCACCTAAAAAACCTGTCACCTGATTTTCCTCGGTGTCAGTGGGCAAATCGTTGAGAGGACGTTTCAGTAAAGCCATCATGGCTTGCGATCGCGCACTTGAAACCGCCACCCCACCTACAATACTATGCAGTAATCTGGCGATCGCATTTGTGGTCAACATATTACGATTTTCTAGTAACTCTCCCACAAATGCCCGTTCCCGTCCATAAGGGCCATCACCCCAAGTTTTTTGACAGACGTTAATTGTCTCCAATTCTTCCCAACCCAAAGATTGGTAATAGCGGTTCACAATATTACGCTGATATTTCCAGGTTTCAAAGGGGCCGATTGGTAATTCTGGGCCTGATGTGGTGCCACTCAAAATATCCACAACTAAACTGGTAGCATCGTTACTAGAATCGACAATCATATCCCGCAAAGCTCGCTCCAACTCCTTGGAGGTTTGACTCATGCCTTTTTCTAGCCATTCGTTTACCGCCACCAGATAAAATAACTTGACTACACTGGCAGGATAAATCCGCTCAACACCGCGATAAGTGAAACCACGAACAGGGTGATCCCAAAAAGCATTAGGAGTCAGCGCCCCACCAGTATTTACTCGCACAGGTGGATCGTAAATAACCCAAGTCAGGGCAATTTGGTTTCGTGCTAAAGTCCCAAATGCTGCCCAAGTTGCATCTAAAATGCCTAACCCAAGATTTTCGAGTTGTTCGTCTTTATTAAAAAAAATCATTCTCTGATAATGTCCTTTAATCTAAAATCCAAAATCCAAAATCCAAAATCAGGGGAATATCAGTGTTTAGCTAACCTGAATTTATATGATTCTCCTGAATGTACGCGTTTAGCAACTCAAGCTGCATCTGGAAGACATTTGTGGGTAACATCAAATCATCAAAATTCGGCGGTTGAGGTGTATTTATGTGAAGATGACTATCCGGGATGGGTATCTGTTTCAGATTTTGATTCATTACAATCTGCTACTGTACCTTATCAGGCTGCAACATTTTCTGAATCGGAGATTAAAAAACTTCTAGCAGAGATTATCGCCTTTACCCAAAAAGCAATGCAACAATCAAATTATTACCTTTGGGGTGGTACGGTTGGGCCAAATTATGACTGTTCTGGGTTGATGCAGGCGGCGTTTGCTTCGGTGGGTATTTGGCTACCTAGAGATGCCTATCAACAGGAAGGATTCACTCAACCAATTACGATTGCAGAATTAGCAGCCGGGGATCTGGTATTTTTTGGAACTAGCCAAAAAGCCACCCATGTCGGGCTTTATTTGGCGGATGGTTATTATATCCATAGTTCTGGGAAAGAGCAGGGACGGAATGGGATCGGAATTGATATTCTCTCGGAACAGGGAGATGCGGTTAGTCAGTCGTACTATCAGCAGCTGCGAGGTGCTGGTAAAGTTTTTAAGAGTTACGAACCACAGAGACGCTGAGGACGCTGAGGCTTATGAGGAGTGGGTTGGTTTTTGAAAGGAGTAGTGAGGAGAATGGGGCGATTTCAGCAATTGTCCCAGATGTTTCGGTGGTAGTACCAATACATGACGAGGTGGAGAGTTTGCCACTTTTACTAGAAGCGATCGCCTCTACTTTATCCTCTGGTCAGATAAATTATGAAATCATTTGTGTGGATGATGGTTCTACAGATGGTTCTGGGGATTTTCTTAAAGAACAGGCACAAATCCGCACTGATTTAAAGGCGGTGATTTTGCGTCGCAACTACGGACAAACTGCGGCGATGGCTGCTGGATTTTATTATGCAGTCGGTAAAGCGATCGTTACTTTAGATGCCGATCTCCAGAACGATCCGGCTGATATCCCCATGTTATTAGCAAAGCTGGACGAAGGTTACGATTTAGTAAGTGGTTGGCGGCAAAAACGCCAAGATGGGGCCGTAAATCGGTTACTTCCTTCCAAAATTGCCAATTGGCTAATTCGCCGCACCACTAGCGTGAATATTCATGACTATGGTTGTTCGCTGAAAGCCTATCGTGCAGAACTGCTAGCAGATATGAACCTCTACGGGGAATTACACAGATTTTTACCTGCTTTGGCGTACATCGAAGGAGCTAGAATTACCGAAATACCTGTACGTCATCACGCCCGCCGCTTTGGTCGTAGTAAATATGGAATTTGGCGGACATTCCGGGTATTGATGGATTTGTTAACCATTTTGTTTATGAAAAAATTCCTCACCCGTCCGATGCACGTTTTTGGGCTGTTAGGCTTGATTTCAATGTTTTCAGGGACTGCGATCGGAATTTACTTAACTTTCGTCAAATTGGCTTTAGGTGAGATGATTGGCAATCGTCCCTTACTGATTTTAGCAGTTCTCCTGCTACTAACAGGAGTACAGTTGTTTTGCTTCGGACTTTTAGCAGAATTGCTCATGCGTACATACCACGAATCCCAAGGACGCCCTATCTATCGCGTGCGAGAGGTGGTAGCAAAAAATGTTAAGTAATGTAACAATAGTCATTGGTCATTAGTCATTAGTCATTGGTCATTGGTCATTGGTCATTAGTAAAGAGTTAAATCTCGTCCATTTTGAAATTAGAGTTTTTCAGGAGAGTATATTATTCTCTCGTGGCTTAAGTTCTGAGCTTTACCCAAAAACTATGGTTTTCAACGTAGATGCGGTTTAAGAATAAATATTAGTTGACTCTAAACAAATGACAAATGACAAATGACAAATGACAAATGACAAATGACAAATGACAAAT